>DAOVRZ010000006.1:0-90944 GCA_030627905.1 Halanaerobiales bacterium | reverse complement strand
TCTTAATACCATTTAAGTAATCTTTTACTGCCGCTACCTTCACTTCAAATATAACTTTAGACTTTCTTCCCATGATAAAACTCCCCTCATAATAAACAGTTATATTATTTTAACTGTCTACCATAAGGGGAGCATATCAAGTTTTTATTTATTCATTAGTTATTATTTCATATTCAGTACAATCTGGTTCATCTGGCCAATCTGGGCCTGCTAAAATAGTTGTTGTTAAAAAAATTGTCATCAAAATTACCATCAATAATGTTATGAATTTTTTCATTTTGCTTTTCCACCTCCTCATATACTTTATTTGCATTGAGTATATTGGCATGTATTCTTCCTCAAAAAACTCATCTTTTTAAAATAATTAATGAACCTGAAAATAATCAATTTTTATCATAGCTCAGTTTTTTTGCATATTAAAGATTCTCAAATATGATCATATAAGAATAATCATTTTCTTAAGATTGAAATATAAAAACCCAACAGAAGATAAGTTTATCAATTTATCGCTGCTGAATATTCTGTATAATCTGGTTCATCATCCCAATCCGGGCCAGATAAAATGGTTGTAGTTAATGAAAATATCATCAAAACTGCCACCATTAATATGAAGAATTTTTTCATTTTATTTCGCCTCCTCCATATGCGCAATGAAAAAAATTGGCAAAATATTGTCACAAAAAATCTCTGTATGTAATTGATTAATAAACCTGTAATGAACCTTTATCGTCCTGCCGTGGTACAAATTTTATAATATCAGGTTCATCTGCCCAATCAGGACCTGCTAAAACTATCGTTGTTAATGAAAGTGTTGTCATCAAAATTACCATCAATAATATTAAGAATTTTTTCATTTTGCTTCTTCACCTCCTCAATACTTTGTTCACATTGAAGCACATTAGCAAAATATTCTGCACTTACATAAAAATCTTCTTTATATAAATTCATCAGCAAACAATTAACCTCTGCAGCTGCCAGATACGTCTCTTTCTCACGAAGTATTTTTACTGCCTCTTGAAGATAGTATTGTGCTTTCTCTAAATTTTTCTTCTTTCTCTCCAATAATCCTAATAATTTATAATTAACTCCCTTTTCTTCAGAATTACTATCCTTTAATAGGTCGTGAACTTCTAGTAATATATTTTCCGCTCTGGATAAATCATTTAACTCAAGATATAATAATCCTAGTTCATTTAATATTTTAGCTTTATCCAAATCAGTTACTGCTAGTTGTAAAGCCTTTAAAAATTGACTTTCTGCCAACGAATTCTCCTTTTGAGCTTGCCAAACCATTCCACTGGCCAAGTAAAATTTTCTCTTTAAAGATTTACTCATTTCCATACGTGTTATCTTCCTCATAATCTGCGTTGCATCACTTAAAGTCGAATCTCGTTTTGTATGTTTATGAATATAGTACAAAATATATAATTGTTTGATTAAATTACTCGGCTTGGGAGGTATTTTTTTAATTTCTTTCAATGCCTCTTTATAATGACCCCAAATTGCATAAATTGTCGCAAGCATAGATAATCCATAATCTCTATATCTTTTATCTTCCAATAACTTATTAAAATGATTATATGCCTGCTCATACTTCTCCAATCTAAAATAACATCTTCCTAAATATTGACGGGCTAATCCATATTCAAAACTCCCCAATACCATCGAAAACTTTTCAATTGCATGAACATACTTACTTAGATTAAATAATTCTATTCCTTCCTCGATTTTTCTTTTAATAGCAATATTCTCTATGTCTATAGTCAATTCCTTTTTTTCTCTTTCCACTTTCCTTCCCCCCTCAAATTATCTCTTTATTATATAAAAATTTGAAACAAAAGTTAGTATTGCCAATTAGCATTGTATCATTTTTTTTAAAATAGTTCAATATTAAAGTTTGTTTTTTACAATTTAATTCATTAAAGATTTCAGATTTAGCGGCGCGGTTAGAATAAAGTGACAATGCTGAAGAACATTAAAAAGTTTTAAAATTATTATTCTAATAATTCTTTGATTTTCTCCTGAAGAGCAAGAATAGTTTCTTGTGAGTTCCGTAAACCTACTTGTAGTTGTTAATTCTCTTCCTGTAATTGTTGATTATTGAGTAATGCTAAATGTAATTTGTGTGATAAATCTTCTTTTCTTTCTGATTTATCATTTATAGTTTTCTTTAAAACACTATTTTCTTCTAATAACCTAATTCTTTTTTCTAGAACAGTAGTTTCGTTTGATGTAGCTTTGTTGGTAAACCCTACAGTTCCTATTAAAATGATAAGAACGAAAAAAATTAAAAGAATATTTTTTTCATAAAACTTCCCCCTTCTTTTTAGATTAAAAACTAAAACAGTATTTATATACTTATATTAATCATATCCACCACAAGCAACACATTCAAGTGATTGAATCCCTATGTCTTTACTTTTAGCTACTACTCCTAAAGAAAATAGTAATAAAGACAGTACGATTAACCCACCAATTACAAAACTTCTCTTTTGTTTCACACGTATTTCCTCTTTTTAATTTTTCGTAATTAATATATTCTATTAATTATTTACTTTTAATTCTTTTATTACTTTTTTATAGAGTAAAACTAGAAATAAAAAATTAAAGTTTAGTTAAACCAATACAAATGTTATGCTGAATTGTCTTTTATAATTCAAGTAAACTTTTTTATCTTCACTCATTAATTCCTTTAATGTATGAATCAAAAAAAAATGCCTGATCATCAGACATTCCTCTTTGCAAACTCTATTTATCTCTCCTACGTGGTGGCAGTGGACCAAAATATTGATAGTAATCCACCTTAATCCTTCCATTATACAGTTTACGCTTTTTATTAGCCCTTGTTCCAAAATGCTTCTCAAAACTCTCCAAAGAAGTCAGTATAAAAAATGACCAGCTTCCATCTCCAAATGTTTTAAAGACACGTCCCATCTCTTTATATAATTTTTCAACTTCAGGGCGTTCGCTCAATCTTTCTCCATATGGCGGATTACTGATAACACAGCCATACTTCCTATTCGAGTGTTGTTCCCCCAATGAACGTTGATGAAAATCTATATACTCTTCCACCCCAGCATTTTGTGCATGATGACGAGCTAAGCTTAATACTCTTTCATCACTATCATATCCCATTAGCCTAAATTTCAAATCATGTTTAACCAAATCTTTTGCTTCTTCACGAACCTGTTTCCAGAGTTCTTTAGGAATTCTTGGCCAATCCTCAGACGCAAACTTACGAAAACTACCTGGTGCAATATTCAAAGCTTTTAACGCGGCTTCAATCGGAATTGTTCCAGAACCACAGGTTGGATCAATAAATGGCCTCTCTGGATTTGCATCCCACCGACTCATATCAACTAAAGCTGCCCCCAGAGTCTCACGTAAAGGAGCCACTGCAGACAAATCTCGATATCCTCTTTTATGTAATCCTGCTCCTGAAGTATCTATAGTCAAAGTTGCCACATCTTTTTGGATAGATACTATGATAGAATATAATGGTCCATCTTCTTCAAACCATTCAGTTCCATAATGTTCCTTCATCGATTCAACAATTGCCTTCTTTACTATTGACTGACAAGCTGGCTCACTTGAAAGTTGTGACTTAGCTGATCTTCCTTTGATTGGAAAACAAGCATTCTTTGGCAGCCATTCATGCCAGGGAAGTTCCTTTGTTTGATCAAAGAGTTCATCAAAAGTAGTCGCTTCAAATTCACCCATTTTAATAAGTACTTTACCTGCTGTTCTTAACCAGAGATTAGTACGACAGATAGTTAATTCATCACCTGTAAACTTTACCCTATTATTTTCTACCTGAACATCTTTACATCCTAATTTTTTAAGTTCTCTTCCAACCATCGCTTCTAAACCGAAGGCAGCGGTTGCTATTAAATCAATCTTTGCCATAACAAGTCTCCTTTATCATATACTTTACTAATTCTTTTATTATGCCCGATAAACTCGTCGAATCTCCTTAAAATCCTCCCAAACATCCCTCTTTTTCAGTTCATCTCTAAGCAATGCAGCAGGGTGATAGGTAGGAAGAAACTTTATTCCCTCCCTTTCAAGCCACTTTCCTCTCATTCTAGTAATTTTTCCAGTAGGATCTAAGACACCTTGCAATGCAGTCGAACCCAAAAGAACAATAATCTTAGGCCGGACAATAAGGATTTCACCTGCCAAAATCGTTAAACAATCCTTCATCTCATCAGGAGTAGGTTTTCTGTTCATTGGAGGACGACATTTTACAACATTGGATATATATATTTCATCTCTAGATATCTCAGCAGCATGAAAAATTCGATCCAACAGTTGACCTGCTTTTCCAACAAAGGTTCTACCTTCACGATCCTCGTCACCCCCAGGGCCTTCGCCAATAAACATTAAACTTGTATGTGGATTGCCTTCACCGAAAACTACCTGAGTGCACTGAGCTCGCAAATGACATTTGGAGCAAGCAAGGGATTGCTGGCAAAATTCCTTAAGCTTCGCTTCTTTATCTGAAAAAATCTCTCCACCTCTATAGCGATTCAAAAAATTTTTCGACAAAAAAAGCATACTTCTCTCCCCCCATATCTATCTCATTCTATATTACTTCCACTTAACTATCCAGCGTTCAGTTAAATCAACCAATACAAAGAAAAACAATCCCAAAATACTTAAGCCAACGATCCCAAAAAACATTTTTTCATAATCTAAAATCGTCCAGGCATCCAGTATATAATAACCCAATCCTTGATAAGTAGCAAAAGTCTCTGCAAAAAAAAGCACTGCAATCGCTGTTCCTATGCTTAAACGTAAAGATGTAAGCAACTTTGGCATAATTGCTGGAAAGATTACATGATATAAAACCTGTCTATCTTTTGCTCCAAGTGAACGGATCGAATATAAATATTCTTTTGGCAAATCTTTGACACTATCCCTTACTACAACTATAATCTGGAAGATTAGAATAAATGCAATCAAAAATATCTTTGCCAGATCACCTAACCCCAACAATAAAAGAATCAAAGGTAAGAAAGCAACTTTGGGTATCGGATAAATTAGATAAATTAAAGGTGAAACTATTTCATCAAAAAGTTTCCAATAACCTAAAGCAATCCCTACAGGAATTCCTAGACTTAAGGCAAGAAAAATTCCCATAAAAATTCTATACCCACTCCGTACAAAATGTATCATGAGTTCAGGGCCAAATTCTTTCACCTTAACCAACACTCGCCATGGCTCAGGTAGAGCAGGATGGTTTATTACCCATGCTAGAATCTGCCAAATCAATAGTAAAAGAATCACACCCCTAATATATCTATTCTCTAAAAAAAATCTTTCAACCTTCTTCAAAAACAAACACTCCTTTATTTAAACTAGGCTGAAGGTTTGATTAAAAAAGGCTTCCCATTGTGAGAAGCCTTTTCATGTCTACGTTTTCTTCTACAACTATCATTCAATCTCCTGCTATAGTGTTTAGATATTTCGCTAATGAATCAATTGTTAGATATTTAAATAATTCAATCATCTTAAACTCGTGTTTTATAACCTTCTGTAAATTACTGTACACCTGAATCATTAAGAATGAGTCTCCTCCAAGTTCATAGAAATCTTTATCGACATCCACTCTTTTTAATTGTAAAACTTCTTTCCAAATATCTGAAATTATTCTTTCCAGGTCATTTATTGGTTCCATAATTTCATTAAGATCAATGTCATTATCTTGCCCTTCCAAATTTCCTTTTACATCAATTAAACTTTCAGGCAAGATCACCCTAAATCTTTCGTCTGGTAATGATAGCTCCTCTATTCTAACCTCTGGATTCTGAATAACCTCTTCTAGAATCAATAAATAATGATGCAATAATTCAACCATCCGTTCTTTTGAGAAGAGATCTGGATTATAGACCAAATCTAATTTAATATCCCTATCCCTTTCTTCAGCATATAAATTTAAATCTAATTTAGAACACGTTTCAGTTGGATAGAGAGGATCGATTGCCAAATCTGGTAAATTCATTTCACCAACCTTATAGTTTAGCATGTTAAATAAAACCTGAAATAAAGGTGGATAACTTATATTTCTATCAAGTTCTAACTCCTTGACGAGCATAGATATCGGAATATCTTGATGAACATCAGCTTCAAGAGTTGTTTCTTTAATTTTTGAAAGCAACTCTCTAAACTTAAGATTTCCAGAAAGATCACTTCTAAGAACAACCGTATTAATAAAACATCCAATTAATTCTTCAGTTTCTGCAAAACGTCGGTTCGCAAGTCTGGTACCAACAAGAATATCTACTTCTTTAGTGTACTGATAAAGCATAATCTTAAATACTGTTAGAAGAACCATAAATGTGGTAGCCTGCTCTTTTTGGCATAAATCTTTTATTTCATTATATTGCTCCACAGATAAAACTAGCGAATATTGCTCACCTGACATTGTCTGTACATCAGGTCTAGGATAATCAGCCGGTAATTTTAAGATCGGTAACTTACCATTCAACTTATTCTTCCAATATAACAAATGCCGATTAAGATTTTCTCCCTGTAAATATTTTTGCTCCCATAATGTAAAATCTACATATTGAATCGATAAATCCTCAAGTTCCGAAGTTTTTCCACTCAAAAATGTTTGATATAAATAAGACAATTCTTTAATCAATATCCGTATTGACCAACCATCAAAAACGAAATGATGAATCGTTAATAAGAGTATATATTCCTCATCGTTAAGTTTTAATAGTCCACTCCGTACTAAACGCTCTTCTGCTAGCTCAAATGGTTTATAAGCATATTCATTTCTAAGTCGAAAAACTTCTTTATCCTGATTTTCTTTTGGCATATCACTAAAATCAATCAAAGGCAGATTATAGTTTTCTAATGAATTAATAAATATCTTCGGTATTCCATCAATAGTTTTAATTGATGACCGCAAAACATCATGCCGTCTGATAATCTCTTTAATACTTCCCTTTAAAGCCTCAATATTTAAAGCCCCTCTCAAATGTAATGCAAGAGGTACAATATAAATAGGACTCTCAGGATTCATTAAACAACTAAAATAGATCTCTTTTTGTCTAGAGGATAGCGGAAAGCCATCATTATTTTTGATATGATGAGAAATTATTTTAATTTCAGCTAAATCATTGTTGTTATCTATATATTCAGCAAGTTTAGCAATAGTCGATAACTTAAAAAGTAATTTAACAGGTAGTTCAATAGTAAAGTTTTTACGTATACGCGATATAAGCTGAATAGCCGTAATCGAATTTCCACCTAATTCAAAAAAGGTATCAAAAATTCCAACCTGATTTATACCTAATACATTACTCCAAATACTAGCAAGTTTTTCTTCGATTTTATTTCGAGGCAATGTAAATTTTCTTTCATTTCCGATAACTTCCTCATCTAGATTAGGTAAAGCTTTCCTATCTATCTTACCATTTGAAGTAAGGAGTAGATGGTCAATTATCATGAAGTGAGCAGGAATCATATAATCTGGTAACTTATTTTTCAACCAATTTATAATTTCTTCTTTTTCTAAACTCTTATCATCTATTAAAACTATATATCCAATTAAAAATTTCTCACCTGTATTTTTTTCTTTTGCTAAAACCACACTATTCTTTATCACAGGATGCTGATTTAAAACAGTCTCAATCTCTTCTAATTCAATTCTATATCCCCTTATTTTTACCTGATAATCTTTTCGACCTACAAAAACGATATTTTGATCAGGTAAATAATATCCTAAATCTCCTGTCTTATAAAGGCGTGCTCCTTTATCTTCTACAAATAAATTTTCTACAAACTTATCATTAGTTAAATCCGGCTTGTTTAGATATCCTCTAGCAACTCCTTTTCCACCAATGTAAATTTCACCCTTCACTCCAATAGAGCATGGTTTCATATCCTCATCAAGAATATATATTTGAACATTTTCTATCGGTCTTCCGATTGGAGGTGCTTCATCTATATCCTTTGAAGAAAGTTCAAAATACGTACTCCAAATAGTGGCTTCCGTTGGTCCATATAGATTATAAATAATAAAGGGTAACTCTTCCTTTGGAGAAAAATGTAATTTATCTCCTGCAATTCTCATACTCTTTAAACTTATATTTCTTGACCAATCTTGTGATAATAGTGTTTCAGCCAGTGGAGTAGGTAAAAAAGTTTTGGTTATCTCTTTGGCTGCTAACCAATTCATAAGCTTAAAGGGATCTTTTCTTGTTTCATCATCTACAATATATAATTCAGCTCCAACAGATAAAGTTGACCAAATTTCAAATGAACAAGCATCAAAACCGCTACTGGCAATCTGGGACATTCTATCCTGATTCGTTTCCTTAAAGATATTTTGATGAGCAAAGATCATATTTACTAAACTTTTGTGCTCAATTACAACACCTTTAGGAGTTCCAGTTGAACCAGAAGTATAGATTACATAAACTGGATTCTTTGAAAAATCTTTTGAATCTTCTATCAAAAGATTTTCTCTACCTTCTTTGGCAGTCAACTCATCAACACAGCCCTTTTCGATTACCTTAATATTAGTGAGTGAATTAAGTGATCCCAACTTATCTTCCAATCTATTTTCACTCAATATAATAGGAACTTTTGCATCTTCAAGGATAAATAAAATCCTTTCCTCAGGGCATGTTGCATCAATTGGTAGATAAACCCCACCCGCTTTAAGTATAGCCAGCATCCCAATGATCATTTCAATAGATCTTTCAAGACAGATTCCAACTATAATCTCTGAGCCAACCCCATTTTTTTTCAAATAGCAAGCCAACTGATTTGCCCTACGATTAAGTTCTGCATAAGTTATCTTTATAGCACCATCACAAACTGCATACAATTCTGGATTCTTTTCTACTTGCTCTTCAAAAAGCTGATGAACGCAAATATTCTTACGATATGATCTGTCAGTATCATTCCAGTCATAGACTAGCTCCATATATTCTTTTTCTGTTAATATTGGAAGTTTTAATATCTCCAACTCTGGATTCTGAATAATACTTTCTGCGAGAACTTTAAAATGATCAGCAAAGCGTTCTATAGTAGACAGATTAAATAAATCAGTATTATACTCAAAAGATGCTATAAAAGATTCTGATTCAGAACCCTCTGCCACCAACAATGTCAAATCAAACCGAGATGAACGGTTTTGAACTTTATAAGGCTCTAGAGTCAACTTACCCCAATTGACCTTATTTAAGTTTTCTGACAGAATAAATTCGAATAATTCATCAAGGTAAGTTGGTTTCTCCATTACCAGCATCGTTTGGAATATTGGTGATCTATTCAAATCTCTATCTAACTGTAGTTTATCTACAAGCAGATTAAATGGATAATCCTGATTCTCTAAAGCTCCGATTACTTTTTGATACAAATTCTTTAAAAAATCTTCGAAAACAAGATCATCAACGATTTTAGAACGGATTGGCACTGGATTGACAAAATATCCAACAACATTCTCAAAATCTTCTCTACTCCTACCAACAGTTGGAGAACCAACTATAATATCATTCTGATTAGTATGGCGATATAGAAGAACTTTATAAATTGCAAGTAATAATGTAAATACTGTAACTCCCTTTGAATTGGCTAAATCTTTTAGCTTTTTACTAGCTTCTCGACCCAATTCAAATGTAAATGTAGAACCATTACAGGTTTGGGTATCTGGTCTTTGATAGTCAATTGGTAAATTTAGTTTCAATAATTCACCTTTTAATTGATCTTTCCAGTAATCCAAGCTTTGTTTCCACTTTTCACTAGTTAACATGTTACTTTGATAAAGTACAAAGTCAAAATAAGAGCTCTTTTGAGATGGTAAAAGATTTTTTAAGTCTTCTGCATTATATAATTGTAAGAGTTCTTTCATAATAATTTCTAATGACCATAAATCAACAGCGATATGATGGAATGAAAAGAGAAGGATGTGATGGTTTTTGAACATAGTAAACAACACAACTCTCCAAACTGGGCCAGCCTCCAAATCAAACACCTGCTGAGCAATTCTACTCAACTCTTCATCCAAAAATTCTTTATCCCAGTTTGAAGCATCAATCTCTTTAAAATCAATATTAATATCCTCTTTTACCTTCTGTACCGGTTTACCATCTCTTTCCAAATAAACAGTTCTCAAAATAGGGTGACGCCAAGCGATGATCTCCAAAGTTTTCTTTAATCGCTCAAAATCCAACTCAGATAAAAACTTTATAGCATAATTCAAATTATACGCTGTAGTTTCAGGAGCAAGTTTATATAAAAACCATAAAGCTTGTTGACCATGAGATAGGTTATATTCAACAATCTTATCTTCTACCCTACTTATCTGAGATTCGACTGGATTTACTTCTCTGAATTTTTCGAAAAGTGTAGTTGCAAGTTCAGAAATCGTAGGTCCTTCTAAAAATCTAACCATCGAAATACTTATCCCAAAATCTCTATAAATCCTATTCTTTAGTTGAACTGCTGCCATTGAATCTAACCCAAAGGAGATTAGTGATTCATTTAAATTTAATTTATCTTTATATATTTTAAGTTTTTGCGAGATCTGTTCACTAATATAGTTTTCAAAGAACATATACTGATCTTCTGATTTAGGAATAACTATTTTTTCAAAAGTTTCTCCAGATCTACCATCACTCTGCTCAAACTTAACTTTTTCCTTTTTATTTACGTAAGAATTATCTACGTTTCTTTCTAAAATATTTTCTGGTTTATTCCCTTTTACATCCAACCAATAACTATTTCGTTGCCATGGATATGTTGGAAGTTTAACATAAATTCCGTCAAAGAGAAATATCTTCTGCCACTCAATCTTTACTCCAGCAGAATACACTTTACCTAGTGATTCATACATAACATGATTACCATCTCTATTTTTTCTTAATGAAGGAACAATAATCCCAGATTTATTTTTACCATTAAGACACTTATAAATTGAAAAAAACAGATCAGGACTAGGCCCTATCTCTATAAAAATATTAAAACCATCATCCACCATTGAGTCTATTCCTTTTTTAAATTGTACTGTGTCAACAAATGCTCTTCCCCAGTAGTTAGCACTAAACTCAATTCCACTAGTTTCTTTACCAGTTACAGTTGAATAAAGTGGAACTGTTGTAGATTGAGGAGCTATATTCTTTATTTTTTCAATAAGTTTATCTTTGTAAAGTTCCATAAGTGGATTATGAACAGCAAACTCCCCTTTAAGATATCGACAATACACTCCTCTAGCTTTTAAGCCTTCAATTACCTCTGCCATAACATTTGATTGACCTGAAAGGACGACCGAAGTATCACTATTGATAACAGCAATTGATAGACTATCTTTATATTGACTTACAATCTTCTTAACTTCATTAAGGGATAACTCCACAGCAACCATTTTGCCTAAACCTTCACTCTGTTGCATCAATCTACTACGATTAATGATAACTTTAATTGCATCTTCCAAACTCAATACTCCAGCAACATATGTAGCGGCAATTTCTCCGAAGCTATGGCCTATCATTCCATTTGGAACAATCCCCCATGATTCCCAGACTTGTGTTATAGCTATTTGAATTGCAAATATTAAAGGCTGGATAAAATTAGGATCATTAAAGAGAGTTTCTCTTAAAAATTGATTATCTGCCTCAAAGAAATCTTCAACAAGTGACCAATCTAGATATTTTTTTAAATATTGATCACATTTCTCAATTGTCTTTCTAAATACAGAATTAGATGCGAAAAGTTTTTTACCCATTCCAAACCACTGGTTCCCCTGCCCTGTAAACACAAAGGCGACTTTTCTTTTAAATGAAATTGATTCTTGAAGAACTGAAGAACATTTATCTTTCCCCCGGGATAAAATACTATCAAATTCATGTATAAAATCATCTACTGTTTTTCCCACGAAAGCAATTCTTTTATCATAATGATAACGTCTAAACGCAGAATTATAGCAGATATCATACAAAAATCGATTTCCAAAATTCTTATCACTTAAAAGAAACTCTTTATATTTTTGAATGAGATCATAAAGTGCACCTTGACTTTTTGCAGAGATAGGCAAAACTTTATAGTTATCTTTAAGCAGTACCAGTTGTTCTTCTTCTAAATTAAACCTTGATGGTTCTGGAATACGGTATGGTGGTTCTTCTACAACTACATGAACATTAGTACCTCCAAAACCAAATGAGCTAATACCTGCTACTCGTCTTTGCATCGCAAAAACCTTCCAGTCTTTAGCCTTTTTTGGTACATAAAAAGGCGTTTCATCTAGATTTAATAATGGATTTTCTATTTCAGCATGAATAGATGGCACTATTTTTTTATACTTTAAAGAAAGAAGGGTCTTTATTAATCCTGCAATACCTGCAGCAGGAAGTAAGTGACCAATATTACTTTTAACAGAACCGATACCACAGAATTTCTTTTCTAGAGCAGAATTTTTTAATAGATCTTTAAAGAGCCTACTCAATGCCTTAACCTCTACAGGATCACCTAATTTAGTTCCAGCACCATGAGTCTCAATATATGTAAGCTGACGAGGATCAATTCCTGCATCATAATATGCCTGTATCAATACTCGAAGTTGTCCATCTGGGTTTGGTGCCATAATTCCTAAAGAAGATCCATCATTATTGATCCCTATACCTTTAATCACACCGTAAATTTGTCGTTTTTCTTGTATAGCCTTCTCTAACGGCTGAAGAAGTATCACTCCTATTCCTTCGCCTAAAACTGTACCATCTGAATCAGCACCAAAAGCCTTACACTCGCCTCCATTAGAAAGAATACCTGAGTTTTTAGAAAGAAAATGAGTGGTTGGTGTTAAAATTAGGCTTGCTCCACCAACAAGAGCAGTTTCGATTTCCCCTGCTCGTAAACTCTTGATTGCATAATATAATGCAGTTAGTGAGGAAGAACAGGCTGTGTCAATAGTCAATGCTGGCCCAGTAAAATCAAAGGTATGAGAAATTCTTGCAGAGATCATATTTAAAATATTGCCTATCATCGTAGATGGAGAAAGATTATCCAAATTATTCTTTTGACGTAAATAATCATAAATGATTTCATTATAATTATTTTGAGTGGCTCCTATAAAAACACCCATCTTCTTTTTTCTACCAATTTCATGGGTTCCCCAATCTTCAAGGGCCTCATAAACCACTTCAAGCATTAATCTTTGTTGTGGATCCATAAATCGTGCTTCTTCTTCAGAAATATTAAAAAACTCAGCATCAAATTTATCCACATCATTTATGTAACCCAACCAATCTTCCCATTCTCTTACATTAGCCAATGTCTTTCGTTCAGAAGGAATTTTTCTAATCAAATTTTTCCCATTCAATAAATGCTCCCAAAATTCTTCAACATTATTCGAATCTGGCAAACGTAGTGAAATCCCCACAACAGCAATATCTTTGAAGGGTTCATTACATCTATTTTGAACCTGATCTTTTTCAGTATTCATAATATGACTTACAATATTAAATTCTTTTACATTCATCTCTTCCAAAGATACTGCAATCTCATGAATTGTATCATTTTGAATTAATATCTCATGGCTCAACTCTCTATTAAATAACTTCTCAAGTTCAGTAATAATCTGAACAGCTTTTACAGAATTACCACCAATCTCAGCAAATTTATCCAATACACTAATACAATTCTCTTCTAAATTCAAAACTTCAGCCCAAATTTTGCGAACCTTCTCTTCAAGCTCATTTTCTGGTTCCACAATATCTTTCCTAGTTAGAAGAAAATTTTTCAATTCCCTATCGATTTCTTGAATTATCTGGGCATATTTTGAATTCAGATAATTTTCTTTAAGTATATATCTTTGAAGTTTACCGCTTGTAGTTTTTGAGATTTTATTAACGGGAATTACGTGTTTTAAAATAATTCCTAGATTTTTATTAACTATTTTTGTGATTTTGTCATGAAAACCAAGGAATTTTTTAATAGAACCCTTATACTTTATAAAAATAATTATATTCTCTGTATCAGTTTCAAAATTGTGTACTCCGATAGCTGCTACATCGCCTCTTCTAATCTTCTTTATCTCATATACTGCTTCTTCAATATCATAAGAATAAAAATTCTTCCCGTTGACAAAAATTATATCTTTTCGCCTACCAGAAACAGTTAATCTGCCATCTATAATAAAACCCATATCACCTGTTCGAAGCCATCCATCACAGAAAAGATTTTGATTTGCATTTTTGTTGTTAATATATCCTCTAGTAACATTTGGACCTTTCACCTGAATATTTCCGACAATTTTTTCTTCAACAAATTTATCATTTTCATCAACTACACGTATACTAACCCCAGGAATTGGAAACCCCTCATCTACAATGAAAATAGTTTCATCGGTATTAATATTTTGCTCTTTTATGATTCCATTCTTATAGAAATCATTCTTCCTTATCTTTCTAACTAAAGGTTGTTCTTTAAGTGGAGTAAAACAAAGAGCAAGCGACGCTTCTGCCATCCCATAAACAGGAGACATTGTTTCAGGTCTTAATCCACATTTCTTAAATGTTTCAACAAAAGTACTCATGATTTGAGAAGATATAGGTTCAGCACCATTTGAAAGAACTCTTAGACTGGAAAGATCAATATCTTTTAATGATTCCTCTTTTACTTTTTCTAAAATCCAGCTAAATCCAAAATTGGGCATCGAACATAATGTCCCTTTGTGTTCCGTAATCTTCTTCAAAAAAGTCAAAGGCCGTTTTAAAAAAAATTGAGGAAGCATCTTTACTTGATTCATCTGTGAATAAACTCCAAGTAAATGTAATCCTATTAAACCCATATCGTGTGTATGAGGAAGCCAACTAACACTGATATCATTAGATTCCAATTTATTACTTTCACAGATACTTCTAATGTTCGCAATTAGGTTCTGATGTGTTAGGATAACCCCTTTAGGATCACCAGTACTACCCGAAGAAAATTGAAGAAAAGCTATCTCGTCAGGAGAAGGATAATATATCCTTTCTTCTTCGTCATCCATTAATAATTCCTGAAATGAATGGAATTTTAGATCATTATATAGATTCGTTTCTTGAATTGTTTTATATTTAGGTATATTTTTAACATCAGTCACAATAATCGGTTTTTCTAAAACACTCCAAATTTTTAATAGTTTTTGTAATTCTTGGGAATCTAAACTAAAAGGAATAGGAGTAGAGATCGGTGCAGGAATTATTCCTCCCAAAATACTGGCCCAAAATACACAGAAAAATTTTTGATCATTTTCAATCTCTATGATTACTTTATCCCCTTTTTTCACTCCCTGAGCTTTTAAACCCTTTAAAATCCTTTTGGCATTCTCCAACAAACTACTATATGAAAAAAAAATTTCAGAACCATCAGAAGAGATAAGATACATACCTTTAGTATCGCCCTTTTTTACACTATGGATCAATGCTTCTGTAAGTGTTAATATTTCTGATTTTTTAGATAGTGGGGCACCTGAAATTATGGAAAATTTATTTTTATATTCCTTTATACTTTTTGACATTAATTGCTTCAATCCCCCTTCTATTTGAATTATTTTAGTATTTTAAATTTTCCCACTCACCTTCCCCTTTATTTGTCATATTTTGATTATATAGAAAATGTTATTCATAGTCAAGCAAAAAAAAAGCCGTTTCCTCCTCTATAATAGAAATAAAAGGATTCACAGCAGATAATTCTTACATGTAGAATAATTTATCCTTAAAGATTACCTTTCTTCAAAAGCCCCCGTAAATGGTTCGATAATTGTAGAAAACTTTCATTTTTCCGAAAATCACTAGAACCCCAACCAGGATTTGAAACATCAGCAATAATCTGACCTGGGCATGGAGACATAACTAATAACCGATCTCCTAAGTAGACTGCTTCTTCAATACTATGAGTAATCAATACCACGGTCATATCATCATGAGAATTCTTTAATTCAAGAAAAAGCTCCTGAGCATTTTCTCTTGTAAGAGCATCTAGAGAAGAAAAAGGTTCATCCATTAAAAGAATTTCTGGCTTCAATACCAGAGAACGAGCTAAAGCCACCCGTTGCTTCTGGCCA
Organism: Halanaerobiales bacterium; assembly: GCA_030627905.1. Classification (GTDB taxonomy): domain Bacteria; phylum Bacillota; class Halanaerobiia; order DY22613; family DY22613; genus JAGMES01. The sequence continues at coordinate 74,881 of DAOVRZ010000006.1, read as the reverse complement.
CCACTAAGCTGTGCAGGATAATGATGACGATAAGGATTTAAACTTAATCTCTCCAATATGTTTTCTAATCTTTTAGAAATAACTGAAGATCTTAACCGCCGTAAATGCATCCCTAAAGAAATATTCTCCTCCACAGTTTTCCAAGGAAATAAGCCATATTCTTGCAAGATTATTGCTAAATTATCCCTGGGTTTATCAAGCTCATATTTAACCCTCCCATGACTCGCCCTTTTTAATCCAGCAAGAACATACAAAAGACTCGTCTTACCACAGCCAGAAGGGCCTATCAAAACTGTAGTACTACCTTTTTTAATCTCTAAATTAATATCAGTAAAAGCTGTAATCTGAGTTTTCGGATAATATAGGGTAAGATTTTCAATAGAAATCATTCTTTTCCCTCATTTCAAGTGAACTCGTCCAGCTAACGCCAATCCAAGATAAAAATGACAAAGTCAGGTATATCGTTTAGTAAATGAATAAATCAAAATCAAAAAAAGCCTCCAATTTACTCACTATTTTACTTGGAATATGTCTTCCTCGAGTTCGAGGATTTTCATAATCAATCCTAGCATCAATCAAACGGTTTAACGCAAAAAGAATATGGCTAAAAATCACAAGATCAACATAGTCCTTAATCCTTCTTTTGAAGATATGCAAGACCATACTCTTCCCACCTCCGGGTAACACGTTCTTTTATCTCTTCTTTCATCACAACATCTTCAGGCCATTCCCGGCTATGCCCTTCAGATGGCCATTTTTTTGTTGCATCAATACCCAGTTTTGCGCCGTAGTTGGGCAAAGGTGAAGAATGATCTAAGACATCTAAAGGCCCTTCTGTGACTATCAAATCCCGTTTTGCATCAATATTGTTGGTCACTCTCCAGGTAACTTCTGAAAGGTTTTGCACATCTACATCCTGATCAACTACAATAATCATTTTAGCATTGGACATTTGGCCTAAACCCCAGAGAGAATGCATTACTTTTCTAGCAGCTCCTGGGTACTCTTTTTTGATTGAAACGATTACACAATTATGAAAAACTCCCTCTAACGGTAAGTTCATATCTATAATTTCTGGAATTATCATCTTCATCAGTGGTAAAAAGATTCGTTCAGTCGCCTTAGCAAGATAACAATCTTCCTGAGGTGGCTGGCCTACAACTGTAGCATTATAAACTGGATTAGTCTTTCGGGTTATACATGTAATATGAAATACTGGATAGTAATCTGCCAATGAATAATAACCTGTATGATCTCCAAAAGGTCCTTCAATATGGAAGTCCTCTTCTGGATCCACATAGCCTTCCAAAACAAATTCAGCATGGGCAGGAACCATAAGATCCACTGTCTTACACATAACCATCTCCACTGGGGACTTACGCAAAAAACCAGCAAAGAGTATCTCATCAATTCCTGGTGGTAAAGGAGCAGTAGAAGCATAAATAGTTGCTGGATCAGCACCTATAGCGACTGCCATCTCCATCTTTTTACCCAATTTTTTATGTTTATGAAAAATACGAGCACCATCTTTATGAATATGCCAGTGCATACCAGTAGTTTTCTTATCAAATACCTGTAACCGATACATCCCCAGATTCTGAATATTAGTCTCAGGATCCTTAGAAAAAACAAGAGGAAGGGTTACATATTTGCCGCCATCTTCAGGCCAGCATTTTAAAATTGGAATTTTTCCTAAATCAACATCTTTTTCAACAACTTCCTGACATGGTGCATTTCTCACTTTTTTTGGGAAGAAACGAGTTGCTTCAAAAAGGAGAGGTAGTTTTTTAAATTTTTCTATCCATCCTCCACCTGGAACATCTAAAAATCTTTCCATATCTCGAGCAACATCATCTAACTTTTCAACTCCTAATGCCCAGGCCATCCTTTTATATGTCCCAAATGCATTGATCAAAACTGGATAATTTGATCCTTTTACATTTTCAAATAAAAGAGCTGGCCCATAATCTTTTGAAACTCGATCTGTAATCTCTGTAATCTCCAAATCTGAATCTACCTCGGTTTGAATCCGCACTAATTCGCCTTCTGCTTCTAATTTTTTTATAAATTCCCGTAGATCTCGATATGCCATTTTTGAGACTCCTTCCATGATTATCGCGATTGCAGATTATTAATAATTTCGTTTTACTATATAGTCTAGCAATTCTTCCAAAAAATCATTTCCTACTGGTTTTCCAGCAATCTCTTCACTACTAGATACATCCAAAATATCATCAGTAATTTGAAATGCCATTCCTAGATATTTTCCATATTTTGATAAAATATATTGTTGCTTTTTCTTTAATTTACCCTGATATGCCCCAAAAAAACAACTCACCTGAAATAAAATTGCAGTTTTACGTCTAATACGTCTAAAATATTTTAAAAGACTTACATCTAAATTATATCGATTCTGATATTGATCAACTTCACCCTCACAGATTAATTTGACTCCCTTAGCAACTCGCTGGAGCATTTCTGTATTCGCTTCTCCTGATAAAAGTAAAAAAGACTGGGCAAAAAGATAATCTCCAGTAAAAACCGCAATATCTTTGCCATATTTAAGCTGAATGGTTTGAACTCCACGATGCAATTTCGCTTCATCAATTATATCATCATGAACCAAAGTAGCCATATGCATAATCTCAATAGATGCAGCAACAGATAATACATCTACAGTTGTTTTTCCATAATAAGCTGAGGCAAAAACCAGAGCAGGACGAAGTCTTTTCCCACCTGCTTTGATCAATTCGACAACTGCTTTGGAAATCAATGGTTGGCGAGCTTTTAATGAATTATTAAGATAACTTTCAAATTCTTCCAAATTTATTTTTAAAAAAGGATAACGTTCCCACAAATCTTTCATCTATCCCACACTCCCAAAATAGGGTCTAATACTTTTTGTAACATAGTAACAACTATCCCGATAACATAACCTGTAACAATTCCACTAATAATCAAAACAGGTAAATATGAAAATACGCTAACTGTATCGATCAACAAACTTGCCATAGTAATCTGCCCGAGGTTATGGGCGACTGCTCCCAAAATACTAATCCCAATTACACTAAAATATTTTTTATAATGCCAAAAAACATAACTCATAATTAATATACTAAAGATTGCACCAGTTCCACTATATAAAAAAGCATACATTCTTCCACTTAAAAATGCTCCCATAAATGTTCTAAGTACTACGATAAGTAAAGCACTTCGAAACCCAAAATATACAAGGGCAACTAATGACACAATATTTGCTAACCCCAACTTCACACCTGGAGCAATATATGGAAGAGGCATCATACCTTCTACCAACTGCATAACCAGAGCCAGCGCAACTAAAACACCAATAAAAGTTATATGTGCATATCTGGACATCAACTATATTCCTTTCTTCTAAAAAGTTCGTACATCTATTTCATCATCGACATTTTCTTCCCCTTCAATCTTAACTATCAACTTATGAGGCAAACAAATTAGAGCTTGCCCAGGTTTATCTATCCACCCTTGCAATACATCAACCTGCTCCTGACAGGTAGCTTCAAGCACACGAACCCGACTTCCTTCGACCTCAAGTAAGTTATAATCATCCTCATCAATCTCCACTTTGTATTGAATCGGCTCTGCTTGGGGCAGAGAAAACGTTTTTATAATTTCTCCATTAACCTCAACAACAACTTGTTTCCCAACTCCTTCTGGTTTACTAAATTGATAGAAAAATAAACCTATTGCAAGAATCAATAAAGCAACAATTAAAATTTTGTCACCTATTTTCATCTGATTCATTGAGAAATCTCCTTATAATTTAAATTCGTAATCTTAAATCTATCTTTAATCCCATCAGATATTGTCACATTCTTATCACTATCAACAATAATAACTTCATAACCCATCTTTTCAGCTAATACCAATCCCTTTTCCCTACCCAATAGGTAAATTGAAGTAGAGAGAGCATCTGCATCAAAAGAACTCTTACCTATAAGACTGACACTCATTAAACCTGTTCTGGCTGGTTGTCCTGTTTTAGGGTTTAAAATATGATGATACCTTACTCCATCTTCAATAAAATAACGCTCATAGTCACCAGAAGTGACCACTGCCTGATCACCCAAACTTATTACTCCCATCAATTCATCACGTATAGCTCTTGGGTCCTGTATACCAATTTTCCATAAAGTTTTATCTGGTTTGATTCCATGAACCATCACATTCCCACCAATATTGATAAATGCACTCTTTACCTTATTATCTTTATATATCTCAATTGCCTTATCAGCAGCATAACCTTTTGCAATACCACCGACATCAATCATCATCCCTGATTTAGTTAAATAAACTGTACTCTCTTTCTCATCTAAAATAATATTTTTATAATTAACTAATGGTAATACTTTTTCTAACTCAGCTTGATCTGGAACTTTTTCGTCGGATTTGCCAATTCCCCAAAGTTGTACTAATGGGCCTATACTTGGATCAAATAACCCTTCGGTCTTTTCAGAATACTCAACTGCTCTTTTTATCACCAAAAAAGTATCTAAACTAACTTTAACAGGTTTAACACCTGCATTTGCATTGATTAAGCTAACTTCACTGTCTTTTATATTCACACTCATCAGATTTTCTATTCTTTTCAGCTCTTGAAGTACCATGACAGCTACATTTTTTCTGTTAGAGCCATAAACTTTAACAGTCACTATCGTTCCCATAATAAAGCTATCACGAACATCAAATTGATCATCTTCTGAAGTTTCATTTCCACATGCCGAAAGAAATAATGCTATAATAAGGACAAAAACAATAAAAATTCTCCTCTTCATATTCTACACCCTCCATTATGCCGATGCTTATCTTATAAACATTTTATCATTAAGGCTCAATTCATTTTTATTATACCATACAAAGAAAAAAAAGCTAGTCAATATATAAAAAACTGAGAGAGCCTCAATAATCTGAGACCCTCTCATTTAAAGTATAACCATGGCTTTATAGATTATATGGGAAAGAAGTTGGAAGTTAATCCTCCTTCTTTTTTTTGATTATATCAACTTACCCAATGACTTTCTGAAAAACTCTCTTAAAATTCTCCCCCATTACTTTTCTAATCTCTTCTTCTGTGAATCCTCGTTCAAGTAATCCTTTTACAATAAGTGGAGTCTTTGATATATCTTCCATTCCAATAGGTGTTCTCCTAATTCCATCAAAATCTGTACCCAGCCCTATATGATCAATCCCAATCAAATCTTTCATATAAAGTAAATGTTCAAATATATCATCAATAGTAGCATTACCATCATCTTTTAAGAAAGTAGGGGCATAACATATTCCTACCACTCCTCCATTATCTTTAATCGCCAATAATTGCTCATCAGTCAAGTTTCTTTTATGTCCACAGAGGGTTTTTGCATTTGAATGTGAAGCAATTATAGGATATTTAGTTAATTCCATCACATCCCAAAAACCTTGAGGAGCAAGATGTGATAAATCGACTACAATCCCTAGCTCATTCATCAACGCCACAGCTTCTCCACCCAAAGAAGTCACACCTTTCGGATTCTGAACTCCAACTCCATCAGCTAAAAGATTGGCATGATTCCATGTAAGCCCAATAACACGAACACCTTTTTGATATAAATCATGAATGTCATCTAATGCTTTGATTGAATAAGCGCCTTCAATTCCTATTACAATACCGATTTTCTTATCTTTTTTTGCCTGTTCCATTAAAGTTGAATTAGTTATTAACTCTAACTCATTTGAAGAAGCAACAAGTTCTTTAATCCTTTTTATCATACTATTAGTTCTTTCCTCTAAACCAGAAAACGTATCATTATAGGCATAAACCGCAAAAACTAATAAATCTACCCCTCCTTGACGAATTCTAGGAATATCACTATGCCATATAGTATTTTTTTTAGTATAATCATAATTTTCATCAAAAACAGGCATGATGGAATCTAAATGAGCATTAATTATGTACAATTCATCATGAAATTTAGCAAAATTATTTAATGATTGTTTCAAAGTATTCCCCTCCTGTTCTAAAAATTATTTTTTAATTCTCTTTGCAGCATCTAGAACAGCATCTATAATCTGTTGATAACCTGTACACCGACACAGATTCCCTGAAATTCCTTTTTTAATATCTTCAATCGTAGGATCTGGATTTTTATCTAACAAAGCTTTTGCACTAAGAATCATCCCTGGAGTGCAAAATCCACACTGTACTGCCCCATGATCAATAAATGCCTGTTGAATAGGATGGAGTTCTCCATCTTTACCCTGTACACCTTCAATTGTGGTGATTATAGCCCCCTCAGCCTGTCCTGCTAAGACCATACAGGATTCAATCGTCATCCCATTCATAATCACAGTACAAGCGCCACATTCGCCTACAGCGCAGCCTTCTTTGGTTCCAGTAAGATTTAAATCTTCCCTTAAAAGATCTAAAAGGCGAAAATTAGGATCAACTTCAATTTCATAATCTTTAGCATTAACATTCAGTTTCAATTTAATTTTGTTCATTTTTCTCCCTCCAATGCCTGATGAATACCACGTCTTGTTAAAGAATCAATAACTGGTTTTTTGTAATCAGTTGACCACCGATAACCACTAACACGTATCATCTCTTCTGCAACTTTTTCCCCAGCCTGATCAATCAAAGTATCTGTAGGAATTTTACCTAAAAGTATTTCTTCAGCAACCTTAATCCGTGTAGGAGTGGGAGTCGTTGAGCCAGGAGCTATTCTGATATCAGTTATGACACCTGAAGAATCTCTATCCAAAATCACTGCAACATTCATTCTTGAAATTGCTAATGCATTTCGACGTCCTAATTTTATAAAAGCAGAGCTTGCAGTGGAAGGTAACTTTTTAAAAGCCACTTCCACCAATATCTCTTCAGGAAAAATATTAGTTTTATAAGGTTTAGTATAAATCTTTGAAATCGGAATTTTTCTCTCACCTTGTGTAGATTTAAAGGCTAAGATCGCATCCAATGCAACTAACACAGGTACAGTATCAGCAGCAGGTGAAGCATTCATCACATTACCACCTATTGTACCACGATTACGAATCTGAGGAGCACCTACCATTCCTGCAGCTTTAGCTAAGGCAGGAATCTCATTTTGAATCAATTCTGATTCGTTCACTTGAGTATGAGTAGTATTCGCCCCAATTCTAATCCACTCACCATCATCTTTTATATAATTTAATTCAGATAAATCTGCAATATTGATGACCACTTTTAGTTCTTTAGGCCCTTCATCATTTCTTAACGCGATTAGTAAATCTGTTCCACCTGCAATAACTTTAGCTTGTGAGCCATAATTTTCAAGAAGTTTTAGAGCATCTCTAACACTAGTTGGGTTTTTAAAGTTAAATTCTCTCATTTTACGGCCCCCTTTCTGGTCAATTTGTGGCCTAGTAATACTCTCTCTAAATTACATGGCAGATTGCGAATACGTTTACCAGTTGCATGATAGATCGCATTTACAATTGCTGCAGCAGGAATCTCAGTTGCGGGTTCACCAACACTTTTAGCACCAAATGGACCAAACTTATCATCTGTTTCGACAATCACTACTTCCATCTCAGGCATATCCATTGAAGTTGGAATTAAAAACTCATCTAAGTTCTTACTCTTCACAAAACCCTCTTCAATTTCAACTTCTTCTAACACGGCCATTCCTTGCCCCATCACAATACCACCATAAATCTGACCTTTAACCGTATCAGGATTTACTGCTGTTCCCACATCGTGAGCATCTATTACCCGCAATACTTCAACTTTACCAGTCTCAGTATCAACTTCGACTTCTGCTACAACTGCACCCCACGCATAAGTTGGGAAAGGCTCACCTTGATTAGTATGATGGTCTAAAGGAACAACTCCTGGAGAATACCAATCTAACGATGCAAGCATAACTCCAATTCCATATGCTTTTTTTACTGCATCTATATAACTGACACTCACTTCAGGATTTTTCTTTGAATAAATCTTTTCATTCTCTATTACCAACTCTTCACAAGAACAGTTTATCATCTCTTGGGCTACGTTAATAAGTTTTTCTTTAACTTTACCAGCAGCTATTTGAAATGCTAAGCCACCAATCATCGTTCCCCTTGAAGCAACTGTTGGCTTACCATCAGGAACAACTGTAGTATCTGCATTAGGATAAATTATTCTTTCTAGGTTAACTCCTAAAATTTCAGCAACTATCTGAGAATGTACTGTCTTTAAACCTTGACCATTCTCAGTAAGTCCACTATGCATAACTACACTTCCGTCATCTTGAATAGTTACCATGGCGCCAGTAGCATCTAATGCTTCTCCTCCAAGCCCAGCACCACGCATTGCTACAGCAAGACCAATTCCTCGCTTGATTGGAGAATTTTCATTTTGATTCGTATATTCTTTTTTCTTTTTATAATATTCTGATTTTTCTATAACCATAGGAATCATATCAGGAAGAGGGGCTGGCATAGTGTCTGGCCCTAAAAGTTGTCCACTTTGATTTATATCACCAGGACTGAAAACATTCTTCATCCGAAACTCGACAGGATCAAAACCTAAATCTTCAGCAATTTCATCCATCAATGATTCCTGCCCAAAGATCGTCTGTGGAGAAGAATATCCTCGCATAGCTCCGCCATAAATAGTATTAGTGTATACTGAAAAAATTTCTGTATTAATATTTGGAACCCTATAACAACCTGTAGCATGAATTGCTCCTCGCCAATTGCAAAACTGTGAATGTTTATTATAACCTCCGCCTTGTCCAATTCCGACTATCTCCATCGCTGTAATCGTTCCATCTTTTTTTACACCCACTTTGTAGTTCAATCTGTATGGGTGACGCTTTGGACTTTCCAGGATGGATTCCTCCCGTGTCAACACTATCTTCACAGGACGACCTGTAATCTGAGCGGCAATTGCAGCACGAGCCCCTATAAACGCTAAATTTTCATCTTTTCCACCAAATGTTCCACCGATGGTATTCTGAACAACCCGTACCTGTGCTAAATTCATACCTAAAGCATCCGCTATACCACCTCGAACATTAAATGGATTTTGAATTGATCCATAAATTGTAATATATCTTTCAAATGAGTTAGGAACAGCGACCATCGCTTCTGGTTCAATATAAGCATGCTCAATAAATTGAGTCTCATAAGTTCGTTCATAAATCTTATCTGCTTCGTTAAATCCTGTCTCGACATCTCCCTTTACTAAACAATGTAGACTATTCGCTACCACATTATCAGGAGCATAATCATGTATTGCTAGTGCTCCCTCGGCCATAGCATCATCTATTGTTAGAATAGGTGGTAAGACTTCATATTCAACCGTTACAGCTTTTTGAGCTTTCTCAGCAGTCCTTAAATCTTCTGCTACAACCAACGCCACTCCATCACCGATATATCTTACCTTATCATTGGTAAAAACATGAAAACCTCCGAAAAGAGTGTTTAATCCTGGAATATCTTTAGCAGTCAATACTGCTACCACTCCAGGAATTTTTTCTGCCTCTGATGTATCAATACTGATAATTCTAGCGTGAGGATGCTGACTATAGATAGTCTTTGCATATAACATACCATGAAACTTCAAATCACCACCATACTTTGCCTTTCCAGTAACTTTTTCAACTAAATCAACTTTTGGAACGGCCTGACGTATGTATTTGTACATATTCTACGCCTCCTTTTTTAGCAATAATTCGCTTCACACTTCTACCCTATTTAGTTATATAAACTAGACTTTTGACCTTTAACAAATTGCCCCTGGCCCTTACCAATAAATTCTCCATCTTTCACCACTAGTTGGCCTCGTAAATAAGTCATCACTGGATAACCCTTAACTTTGAACCCTTCATATGGGCAATATCCAGAATGTGAGTGTAAATTAGTATGGCTTATTGTCACCTCTTTAGCTGGGTCTAAAATAACCAGATCCGCATCTGTTCCAATTAATAAACTACCTTTTTCTGGATAAATACCAAATATTTTAGCAGGGTTTGTCGAAAGAATTCTTGCTAATTGAGGATAATCAAACAATCCCTCACTAACCCCATAATGATGAATCAAGGGCAATAAGGTTTCAGAACCCGGCAATCCAGGGAGAATAGTTAAACAGTTATTATCTCTTAGTTTTTGCTCTAAAGTAAAAGAACAATGATCAGTAGCTACTGTCAGTATCTCCTCTTTCACCAAACCCTCCCAAAGCGCCTTTAAATCGTCTTTGTTGCGTAACGGTGGTGTCATTATATATTTCTGCGCTTCGCACTCTTTGAGTCTCTCGACGTCTAATAGAAGGTAATGAGGAGTAGTCTCTGCATAGATCATAACTCCCTCAGTTTTTAAACTCTCTAAAACGTTAAAACCAGCTTTAGAAGAAAGGTGAGCAATATAAACTGGAATTCCAACTTTTAAAGATAACTCACCCACTTTTCTGACTGCAATTGCTTCAGCTTCTGCCGGTCTAATCAGTGGATGCATCTCAGGTGTAAGAGTTCCATTTTGAATAAACTCCTCTTCTAGTCGCACAATCAAATCATCATCTTCTGCATGTACTGTCAAAAGCAGTTCTTCTTCTTTTAAGCGTTGAAAGACCTGTTCCCATTGATGATTTGGGATCATATAGCCTTCTCGGCGGTATGTAGTAAATATCTTTATACTATTAATCCCCATCTCCTTAAGCTCTGCCATCTCTAAACTCACTTTATCGTCAAAATGAGTAATCGATTGATGTAATGCAAAATCTATTACAGTTTTACCCAGAGCCTCATTTATTCGCTTTTTAGCCGCTTCAGCTAAAGTAAAATCTAAGAAATGATCAGCGTAGTCAATAAAAGTTGTTACTCCGCCACATGCTGCACTAATCGATCCACTCGCAAAATCATCAGCCGTTGTACTATTCCGAGATTCGAGTTGGTAATGGGTATGTGCATCAATAATTCCTGGCATTATAATTTTATCTGTTACATCAATAATCTGACAACTTGAATCTAATTCGCCGAAAATAATATTTTCTGCAATCTGTGCAATCTTTTCACCTTCAATCAAAAGATCTCCTTTTAATAAACCACTTTCAGTAACAAGCGTACCTCCTCGCAATAATTTCTGCATTTAATCACCTCTATTTAAGTACTATTTAAGTTTATTTGATATATTCAATACCTATTAAGAATAGTCCTTTTTTTTTATAAATTTTCTTCAAAAAAAAACTGTCTACTAATATTAGCAGACAGATTTTTTTGGATTATCTAGGCTCAACAATCAATTTGATTGCAGTACGCTCTTCACCATCAATCATGATATCGGTGAATGCAGGAATACAAATTAGATCAATACCACTAGGTGCTACGAAACCTCTTGCAATCGCAACTGCCTTAACTCCTTGATTTAAAGCACCTGCTCCAATTGCCTGAAGTTCAGCACTTCCACGTTCTCTTAAAACGCCTGCTAAAGCTCCAGCAACTGCATTAGGACTTGATTTTGATGAGACTTTTAATACATCCATGCTAGTTAAATACCTCCTCATTTTGTTAAATATTCCTACTTCTTATGTATATATTAATTTAGTCATAACTCTGAAAATTCCTGCTTTTCTAGAGAAAAATTTTTATTTTTTTTTGAAGTGTCCCACTTATTCCATCCTATTCAGTTTAGACGAATTCTAGAAGTATTTTTAAAAATAATTTTCGCATATCCGTCGAATATATTTAGTCCTTCCTGAAATCTCATCTATATCTACAACAATTCCACACAGATGTGTTTCACCCTTTGCAACTTCAAATCGTATAGGCCGTTGGGTTAAAAATTTTTCAATTACCAAATCTTTTTGAGTACCAATTACTGAATTTATTGGACCAGTCATTCCCAAATCGCTAATATATCCTGTACCCCCAGGCAAAATCCGCTCATCGGCAGTCTGAATATGTGTATGAGTTCCAAAAACCAATGCTGCCCGACCATCTACGTACCAACCAAAAGCAACCTTTTCAGCAGTTGCTTCTGCATGGATATCCACTAGTATAATATCTGCTTCTTTCTGTAGCTTTTCAAAAATTGTATCAAAAGTTCTAAAAGGACAATTAAAATTTCCTAAAAACACTCTGCCCAATAAATTTATTACCCCTATCCTCACTCCATTTGAATGAATAACTCGATATCCTTTCCCTGGAGTGTCAGGAGGATAATTCGCAGGTCTGACTATAGGAAACCGATCATCGTTAATAAACTGAACAATTTCTCGATTATCCCAGGTGTGATTTCCTAAAGTAATCATATCTACTCCATAACTTATAAGTTCTTCAGCAACTTTTCTACTTAATCCCACTCCTCCAGAAGCATTCTCTCCATTTACAATAACCAAATCAGCCTGATGTTTAGTTTTAAGTTCAGGGAGTAATTCAGAAAGAATTTTACGACCAGGACGTCCCACAATATCTCCAATACATAACATTTTCATCATATTCACCTCAAATTTTACTATGATTAGCCCACAAAAAGTATTTTAGTCGCACTTGCGTACCATATAAAGTGCTGGCCTCGCCAATTCAGTACTTTATATGGTATACAAGCTCTTGTGCGACTACTTTTTGTGGGCTAATCATTATATATCTAGTGTTACCGTTAAATGAAAACTTATAGCAACAGAAAATTTTCATCATAAAAAAACCCCTTTTAAGTGGGGCATTTTTGAAAACTCTGCTTTTAAAGAAAAATTATACACCTGTTTTATGAAACACCATCACTTTGTCAGCTTCCCTAAATCCAATTAAGTCCTCATGATTTTGGAACTGTAGCTGGTCCAATAAATTTTCAATCATTTCATCTTGAAACTCAGTATCATCTATATCGTGATCGTGACTATATTCAGTAAGTAAGTAAGTGTCAAACTCATTTTGAATCAGTTGAATGATCAATGAAATCTCTCGTTGACTAATCGATTGGAAATCACGAACAATTTCAACTAAAGTATAGTCTTCATAAGAAATTAGTTGGATTTCAATAGAACTAGATTCTTTATTCTGAAGAAATAAAAAAGTTTCAAGATTAGATAGCAATCTCTTTTGTATTGCAAAAAATTCTCCTTGAGTAAATTTCTTTTTCACAAGAAATGAAAAAATTATCTCTTTAGTTTTGGGATCAGTTTTAACAGTAATAATTTCAGGATATCTTAACAATATTGAAATCATCAATTCTATGCTATCATTTACTCCTTCTCTTATTGGCAAATTCTTTACCATAAATCCCACCTCATCATTATTTCACCAGCCACCTGGAGAGTTTTAGTCTACTTATCTTCTTCGCTATCTTTAATAATAATCCTGCTTTTTAGGAATGATAAATAATTAGATCGGCATACATATATTCCTAGCGAACTCGTTCAGTTAAAGCTGAACGTCGGGACTTCAGTGGGGGATTCTACTCCCACTGAAGATTAAAACAATTGCCCCCACTTATAGAAGTGGAGGTCTTTTTAAAAAAATCAAAAAAGGCTTCCCAAATTGAGAAGCCTTTTTTTTCTGCTTTAACAAAGTTTATTTTGTCGATATTGCTATCACAGTATAATATTTAGTATAATTTTATTTCGCATAGTCCACAGCACGTGTTTCACGGATAACTATTACTTTAATTTGACCAGGATAGTTTAATTCGTGTTCGATTGATTTTACGATATCACGCGCTAATTTTGGTGAAGTTTGATCACTAACCTTATCAGGCTTAACCATAATACGAATTTCACGTCCTGCTTGAATAGCATATGCCTTTTCAACCCCTTCGAAAGAATCTGCTATTCGTTCAAGATTTTCAAGACGCTTAATATAAGATTCCAAAGTCTCTCTTCTTGCGCCAGGACGCGCAGCAGAAATCGCATCAGCTGCAGCAACTAAAACAGCCTCAATAGATTCTGCTTCAATATCACCATGATGTGCAGCGATACCATTTACAATTACTCTGGATTCGCCATACTTTTTAGCTAAATCAGCACCAATTTCCACATGAGGTCCTTCCACTTCATGATCCACTGCTTTACCTAAATCGTGTAATAAACCAGCACGTTTAGCAATATTTACATCAGCACCCAACTCAGCCGCCATCACACCTGCAAGATGTGCTACTTCGATGGAATGCTTGAGTACATTTTGACCATAACTAGTCCTAAATTTGAGGCGCCCAAGTAATTTAATAAGTTCGCCATGTAAACCGTGTACACCAGTATCAAAAGTAGCCTGTTCACCCTCTTCACGAATCTTAAGATCAATCTCTTTTCGAGCTTTTTCCACCATTTCTTCAATCCGCGCTGGGTGAATTCGACCATCAACAATCAATTTTTCTAAAGCAACCCGTGCAACTTCTCGCCGGATTGGATCAAAACCAGATAACACCACTGCCTCGGGCGTATCATCGATTATTAAATCTATTCCTGTCAGACTCTCTAATGCACGAATATTTCGTCCTTCACGACCAATAATTCGGCCTTTCATCTCATCGTTTGGAAGATTTACAACAGATACTGTTGTTTCTGCTACATGATCAGCAGCACAACGTTGAATCGCAAGAGATATAATTTCTCGTGCCCGTTTATTTGATTCCTCTTGAGCCTGTTGCTCTTTTTCTTTGATGATTTTTGCTAATTCATGTTCAATCTCTTGTTCTACATTTCTCATCAAAATTTCTTTCGCTTCTTCAGAGGTTAGTCCTGATAAACGTTCAAGTTCTTTGGCTTGTTGATCTTTCAAGTCATTGATTTTATCTTCAATCTGACTGATCTGACGATCGCGTCGTTGTAAAAATTCCTCTTTTTTCTCAAGAGAATCAGTTTTCCGTTCGAGATTTTCCTCTTTTTGCAACAATCTTCTTTCAAGACGTTGCAATTCAGATCTGCGGTCACGAACTTCTTTCTCAATCTCTGATTTGATCTGATGAGCCTCTTCTTTTGTTTCGAGTAAGATTTCTCTTTTCTTGGACTCTGCATCTCGATTAGCTACTTCAATAATCTTAGCAGCTTCTTGTTCAGCAGATTGAATCTTTGCTTCTGCAATATATTTTCTGATCAGGTATCCAATAATTAACCCGATAGGCAGGGAGATAAGTCCAAAAATAAGCCCAGTAATTGTCTCCACCTCCCCTCTATAGAGATTTTTCTATCAAAAATTCAGCTTGTTCTTAAATTGGGGTTGATAAAAAGAATAACATCTAGAATCTATTCTATATCCTTTTATTTTTTCTGTCAAGACTATTGAGTGTTTTCTCTTCTTCTAAAATTACAGAAATCGCTTTACTTATCGCATTATACCTAAAACCCTTCTGTTTTAAAAACTTCCACAAACGAATTTTAATCTTTCCTAAATCTTCATCCTTAGTCGATTTTATCTTTTTTTGGACAACTTTATAAGCAACTTCATATTCACAGGAAAAATTATATTCTCTTGATATATAGTCTTCAATAAGGGAATAGCAAATTCCTTTTTCACGAAGTTCTTTTCTCACTAATTCTGGCCCTTTTCTTCCTGAATTAACTCGATTTTTGACCCAAAGTTCAGTAAAACGTCGAGCATTTATATAATTAAGTTCTTTCAATCTCTGAATTACTTTGTCAATTACATCTATGGCATAGCCTTTACGTTTTAAATAATCTCTAACTTCTTTTTCACTTCTTTCCCGATAACTCAAAAATAAAAAAACTTTATTTTTAGCATCCTCATAGTTTTGTTTTTTCTTAGGGTCAGATGATTCTAACATCTCTTATCTCTCCAATCTTATTATTACCAAATTTTAGTCAATTATATCATCTACTTTAAAAAAACCTCTGAAAAAAAATTCAGAGGTTTTTACTGTTATAATAATTAAGCAGATTGTCCAGTTGAATTTTTACTCTTTTTTCCAGAAGTAGAGTTATTCTCTTCTGGCTTTTTCACTTCTGCTTCAGGTAATTCTAACATGCCGAGTTTTATTTTTAATTGTTTGTCAACTTCGGCCAATAAATCTGGATTCTTTTCAAGGAAATCTTTCACGTTTTCACGCCCCTGACCTAAACGTTCATCACCAAAAGAATACCATGAACCAGATTTACTGACAATCTCAGCTTTCACTGCTTCATCAAGAATACAACCTTCTGCCGATATCCCTTTACCATACATGATATCAAATTCAGCTATTTTGAAAGGAGCAGCAACTTTATTCTTAACCACCTTCACTTTAACACGATTTCCCACAAATTCATCACCACTTGAGCTTACTTTAATCGATTGAATTCTACGCACATCCAGCCTTACAGAAGAATAAAACTTCAAAGCACGCCCACCTGGGGTAACTTCAGGATTACCAAACATTATCCCAACTTTTTCACGTAACTGGTTGATAAAGATACAAGCAGTCTGTGATTTAGATAATGCTCCAGAAAGTTTACGCATTGCTTGAGACATAAGTCTTGCTTGTAAACCAACATGAGAATCTCCCATATCGCCTTCAATCTCTGCCTTAGGAACTAATGCCGCTACAGAGTCAATAACAACTAAATCAATTGCCCCACTACGTACTAAGGCCTCACATATCTCTAAAGCCTGCTCACCTGTGTCAGGTTGAGAAATCAATAGATTATCAATATTTACCCCAATATCCTGAGCATATTTTGGGTCTAAAGCATGTTCAGCATCAATAAATGCAACCACACCACCCAGCTTCTGAGCTTCTGCAAGTACATGCAAAGCTACAGTTGTCTTACCTGAAGATTCAGGGCCAAATATCTCAATAACCCTTCCACGCGGAAGACCCCCTACTCCTAAAGCTATATCAAGGGAAATTGCACCTGTTGGAATCACTTCTATACTTAACGTATTGGCATCTCCTAACCGCATAATCGAACCTTCTCCATATTGACGGTGAATCTGTTTAAGCGCTATCTCAAGAGCCTTTTCTTTTTCCGTTGCCACCTAATTTCACACTCCTTCTGTATTATGTAACTAGTCAAATATATGTTAAAATATTATTCATATAAATCTATTATCATTATAGAACATTTGTTTGGTTCATGCAACTGATAAAATTTACCATCAGATCAAGAATACTCACTTTTACTCTGATTTTCACCCATTTTTAATACTTTTCGCCTATGTTCACATATACCGTACTTTCAAAAAGATATTTTTTCTAGACATGTATACACCGGTCCTTTAGGTCGTAAATCGCTTTTCATAATCTGTATAGATTGGATCAATTCAGTACTGGTTGGTTGAATCTGAATTTCACTTAATCTTCGCCCAACAGTACTCACATCTGTATGTTCACGAGCACGCGCAAGGGTGAGATGTGGCTTATAAACATTTTTTTTGGACTCTTCACCAAAACCAAAATAAGTTAATTTTTTATCTACAATTTTCTGAAGGTTGATTAACTCATCTTTTCCCTCATTCGCTCCAAGCCAAATTACACGAGGTGCATGGTTTTTTGGAAATCCACCAATCTGAGTAAATCCAATGATAAAAGGTTTTATATCCTGCACACTCTGGGTCAACCCCTCTACCATCTCTCCAATCCTTTTTGACTCTACATCACCCAAAAATTTCAGAGTCAAATGAAAATTAGTTCTTGGAACCCATTTCAATAGACCTAATTGACTTTTTAATTTAAGCTGAATTTGATCAATTTCTTCCTTCAACTTGTCACTAAACTCGATTGCGATAAATATCCTAATCTGTGCCATTCATTTCTACCTCCTCAATAATGGCTTCTTAAAAACTAATTCTAGATCAAAATTTTTTTTCCTTTGTCGTTTGGTATTTTCATTGTCAAAAAGGATTGATCATTGTCAAATTACATATGAAAGGGCATTTCTTAACTCTTAACTCTTAATTTTCCCCAATTAGTTCCGTAAACGCCCAGTAAGATCAAAAGACCTCCGATGAAGTGGAACCAATAAAAAGGTTCGTTGCGGAAAATAACTCCCGATATGATCGCTATGATTGTGGTTAGATTGGAAAAAACTGCAGAACGAGAAGCTTCTATACGTGAAAGCATAAAGTTTAGAAGGAAAAATGCTCCAATGGAAGAAAGAACACCTAAATAAATTATCGCTATCAGAACATTTGTATTTGTCAATGGATAGAGATATTGTTGAATTTCCCCTTTAAGGATGTGTTGAATAATAGCAATTCCGTTAAAGGTAATCGCACCGACCCACATCATTACATAAGTAATTTCAACAGGTGTAAAAGATATTGAGAGCTTTCTAGAAAGAATATTGTAGATACCCGCTGAAAATATAGCACCAAAAAGAATCATCATGCCTGGTAAATTACCAGAACCTGAAGTTCCAGTCATTAGGATGATAAAAAATACACCAGATACTGAGAGCAAAATAGAAAAAATCTGCATAACTGAGGGCCGTTCTTTCAGAAAAACTACAGATAAAAAAGTTACTATAACGGGTATAGTTCCAATTAACATTCCAGCCTCAGAGGCTGAAGTCATCTTTACCCCTATGGTCTCAAAAATAAAATAAGCTACTGGCTGAAACAATGTCAAGATCCATAACATACGTAAGCGTTTCCCACGAAAATTGATTCTTATAATACCAAGCCATTGTAAAACAGTCAAGCTCACTGCCGCAAATGCAAAACGTAATCCTAGTAAATGCATAGGAGATAATTCATCCAGCGCTTCAGCAGTAAAGAAAAAAGAAAAACCAAAAATAAATGAAATAATAACTCCTGAAATAATAGGTAATATATCTGTATTTTTTTTCACTTTATTTCCCTCCTAGAATAGGTTCTCACGCATACTCTTATCATATCTAACCTAGTAAAAAAGTTCAAGATAAATAATATGATTGTTACACAAAAACATCTAATTTAAAATTCCTAACAGGTGTGCTTTCACTTCAAACTTTGGGTAAAATATAGGAAGTCCAAGTGAACTACCCGCCACCTATATTTTTTGATAGATGGAGGATTTTTTATTAATTCAATTTTCACAGTTGAGTAATACTCATCAAAAGAAAAACCAGCAATTTATCTGCTGGCTAGCTAATTTTTAAAATCTTAAGTTTTTGATCGATCAATTCCATCATCATTTTATTCTTCTTACGAATTTCTCTTCCTGCATTTGACGAACTATGTGCACTATAATAAATTCTTTCTAAAAGGTATAACGTCATTATTTTATAATCCATCAAAAAGTTATGTTTCAAGCAAAATTCACCATACCAATCCATAATCTGCTCAAGTAGGTCAAAATCAATACTTTGCATATTTGATTGAATTAAAATATAAAATTGATCTCGGAAAATCAAAGTTTCTACTTTATTCAACTTACCCAATAGTTTTTCTAAGTCAATAAAAAAGGTTGGTGTTTCAGGATTACAGTTTATTAATGATTTTACAACAAAATCTATTCGTTCTTCTGTTAACCCAAAATAATACTGATAAAGTTTGACATTTTTTTTTTCTCTACTTCTATAAATTTATTACACTTATCCGTATTTTTAGCTATATTAGCTAACATACTTCTAAAAGATTCAATTAAATCAAACTGTTCTCCACTGAAGTATTTCTTTAATCGTGATAACAAAGTCGCTCCTTGCTGATAAAAACCATAAATTAAATAATCTTTGATAATTATTTTTTGAAGTTTTTCACCTAATTCTAAATTTTTCTTTGTCAACTTTTCTATAAATGCTATACTGCTAGTCCCAAAAAGAAAATTATGTTTAAAAGCTTCCGATAACAACTCTTCATCAAATTTCCATAATAAATATTCTTCAAATTCATCTAATTTTTGTGCTTTTATGAGTGAATTTAAATATAAAGAATTACTCCATACATATGCATCTGGATAAGTCTTTTGAAGATATTCAATCTCATCTTTGCAATTCTTCCATCCTCTGATTTGCAAAATTTTATTCAGAAGACATGTTACACTTAAAGTGAATTCTATATCATCATGCTGTAAGGTTATATTATATAAATCTAACTTTGTTAAATCTCTATTTCTTAATTGTTCTTCGAATGCTGTTATAACATCTTGAAAATACTCATTTCTATTTTTATCAGGGAAGTATTTTTTCAATATTCGTTCATACAACTGCGAACGAAAAACTGTTGAAAAACCTAAAATTTTCTTCTGCATATGTTTTATACTATCATCTAAACATTCAGGAATTTGTAATACTTCAAGGCTTCGTTTATCGTTAGCTAAAAACATAGCATCAATTTTACCAATTGGTATTTTTTGCTTAATATTAATGAGGATTTGATATTCTTCAATCAAATCAAATTCTCTTATCGATTTAAAATTTAGTTTTTTGAAAATTTCACTTCTTTCGCTATCAATAAGATGAACCACTTTATGAGGTATACTTTCTAGTTCATGTAGCGTATCCATAATTCTTTCAATTTTAGTTTGATCAATCTTTTCATAATTTAATACTAATAAAAGCACTTTATCAAACTTTTCAACTACTTCATTCAAGATATCTAACTTTACTCCAAAATGAGTTTCTAAACTTGACCGAATAGTTTTTTGTCTTTGTGAAAAATTATTTACCTCTAAAAAAAGAATATCATCAATTTTTTTTGAATTCGAAAAATAAAGTTTCAAATTACGATGAAACACTTTAAGTGAGAAAAAACGTGGATTATAAATAAAAGTAATATTTTTCTCATCTGATTTAAAAAATCTCTGCAATTCTAGTAAGAAAGCAAAATTAGTAAAATGTTTTTTACCTTCCATATCTACTAAAGGAAAATCTTTTTGATGTAAACTTTTTTTTATTTCTACACCATTATAAAAATGCCGTAAAAAATTTTTCTGAGAAATCATTTCAATATTTTTTCTTAATAAACTAAAATCCTCAGTTAAAATTAAATTTAGTTGAGAATATAATTCATCAAACCAATTAGGCGTTTCTTTGATTTGTACCCAATTAATCTCTGGATATTTCCTTTTCCATTTTCTCTTTTCTTCTGGACTACCAAATAGTAATAATGCATATTGGTAAGTAATATTTTTGCGTTGCCAATTCTCATTTAAATTCCTACAAATATCATATTGGTTATAATAGCCTGATTGAAATTTTTTTTCATCTTCATCTCTTAAATAGAAAAGGGTTAAACAGGGAAAATGTTTAAGAAAATAACCTAATTTTTTTTTATTTTTTGATCAATTATGGGAAAAGCTTGGCCAAAAACTACAGCAATCTTCTTCACATTTTATCTCTCCTTTATAGAGGGGATCTCTAAAATGTCGAGATCATCTAGTTTGGAACCCAATTTATTGATATATAATTTATATTTCTCCCTATTCCCTGTAAATTCCTTCTGCATAACAAAATTATAATACCCAGCTTCTATTGATTCTTCTTTATTTTCATTTAAATACCGTAAATATCCATAATAAAAATAATCAAAAATTCCTTTACGGTGAGATAAAATTATAATTTGTTTATCTTTCATTTGTGGTAAATTTCTAAAAGTCATGATAAACCTCAATAAATTATAGCACTGCCTTTCATCAAAGGTATCGAAAATATCATCAAGAATAATTACATCACTATACTTATGCCCTTCTAAATAGTATAACAAGAAAAATATTGAAATATTTACTATTTTTTGTTCTCCCATGTTTAATACCTGTTCAATGCTATAAAAAATTTTTTCTTCTTCAGCTATCACTAATCCTTTTTCAACACTAAATTGATATCTCAAATCATATAACCAGGAATCTGCGGTCATCACCGTAGTTAGTGTTGTCAATAACGGACTTAAATTTTCTTGAATTGAATTTTCTATTTCTTGTTTTATCTCAGTAGTTATTATTTCAAACTCCTGTATAAAGTCATGTACAATTTCATCTTTTACTTTAGTAGATGCAATTTGAGGAATTTCGTTCAAATCAAAATTTGTCATTAATAAAATCAATAAATATACCATCTCTTCTGTATATTTTAATGCACCTGAATAGCAAAATAACTTATAATGATCTAAATCTAAGTTTATATCTAAATTTTTATCTTCTTTTTGATAATCATCTTTTTTAATATATGTACTTTTTTCTATTGATTTATCGGGTAATTGACAAATAATTCTTTGAATCTCTTCTGTATCCTTAATTTTTTGAACTATTCCAAAAACACCTATAGATTTTTTATCACGTATATTCCATAAAGGAGATGCATTCTCCGCTAAATCTTGGTTAACTCCAATAACCATATTTTTTAACCCATCAACAACAGTTGATTTGCCATAACCGTTGGGAGCATAAATGACATTTAATTTTTCTTTTAATTCGAGAATAAACGGATTTTTTGTAAAAAACTTTATTCCAACAAAAAATGAATCAATTTTTTTTAATTTATTAACTGTATTAATCCATCTCTTTTCTGATAACCTATTTAAATGATTGTATATTTTTTCTATTTCAGGATTAAAAGAAGCAGATAATTTTTCCTTAAACATGAAAGCTTCTATTCTTCCTTTTAGAGAGTTTAATTTTTCTTTTTTGGATTCAATTTTTTCTGTCAACTCAACTTTTGTTTTCTCAAACTTAAGACGATTTTTACGAATAGAAATTAAATGATTAGCTAAATAATTTGATTCCCAATCCTGTCTATCATATTGAACGATCATACATTTATCTATTAATGTTAGTTTAGCCTCATGCAAAAGTTCGCTCCGTTGCTCTATTCCATTGATAATTTCACTTATAAAGCCCTTAGAATCTCTAATAGCACTATCTTTATCTTTAAAATCATCAATCACTACATAAGAAATAGAATGCATCTTTATCTTATATTTTTTATCTTTCATATAAGAGAATACTTTAAATAAAGACCAAGAAATATCTTTAGAAATTGTTCCTTTTAAATTGCCACCTTTATGATTGTATAATATCAATGTTCCTGTATGCAATTCTTCATCATACAAAATGAAGACATTTTCCCAAAGTGAAGATTGAAAATATTCAGTCCACTCCTCCCAACTAGCTTGTTTTTTATCATCCCCTATTAATTGAATCAATTCTAAATTTAATTCACCCTTTATCTCCTCATTCCATTCTTTTAAGAATCTGTTTAATTTATCTGCCACTGAATCGTTATTTTTTTCTTCAAACTCTTTCACCTTGGATATAGGATCATAATAAAGTTCTTTTCCTAATTCCTCCTTCCTCCAGATTCTTTTGACATCAACCAAACTTTTATGCTTAGATCCTTTAAGATTATCTAAATACGTATAAAAAACTTTTGTTTTTCCGAATATTTCTAGTTTATTATCAGTAACATTTTTTAATATAAAATTGATAAATATAAACTTATTTGAGTCAAAATCTGCTGTATATTTTTTTCTTTTTTTATAACTTTCTCAATAAGTTCCTCTAATTGATGATTCTCTTGGTCATTACCCAAATAAAAAATAAATAACCCAATTTCATCTGTATCATTATTTTTTACATATCCATAAGCTAATGATGATTTTGAAATATATTTTTCCTTATTAAAATCTATCTTAATTTTATCTAACTTTCCTGACAAGATATGTGTAAATATATTATCAAACTTAATCAATAAATCTAAAATAATATCCATACTAATCCTCCTCAATCTCTAATATTTTTCTCATCTGCCCGATAAAATTTTCTTCTTCCAACTTATAGTACTCAAAATTTCTAGAAATAAAAAATTTAGAACCTTGACCTTGAAAGTCATTTTTTGAAATGTCCCAACTTAACACAACCTTCTTCCAACATCGATTAATTAACTGTTCTGAATCTTTTGAAAAATCAAGCGAAGTTGCCTTTTGTAAGATTTTCCAAAAAGAATTTTGTTCAATAATAAAAATAAAAGCTACACCATTAATGATAATTACTCCATCTGACGTCGTTTCAAAATGTATTATTTTAGATTTGTACTTTTCTATAAGATTATATAATTTCGCAAACATCACGATATACAAAGTAAACCACTCACAATAACTGAATACAGGAAGATATAGATGAGGTTTTTTCATCAAAAAGTTTGTTCCACCCTTCTCTGCTAAAACAGGTAATAAATCTGTATTAATAAGCCATGTATAATTCAAAGATTTAGGAATTACATCATAAAAAATATCTATGAAACTAACCATCAATTTTAATTGTTTTTCAGTTTTAATTTTATTTATATCTAAAAATGCAT
This sequence comes from Halanaerobiales bacterium, assembly GCA_030627905.1. GTDB lineage: Bacteria > Bacillota > Halanaerobiia > DY22613 > DY22613 > JAGMES01. The sequence goes on along the minus strand of DAOVRZ010000006.1, from coordinate 50,703 downwards.
AATTAAAAAATTCTCTGATTAATTTTAAGTACTCCTTATATTTATCAGTATCATACTTCCCATGATTTAAATACAAAACTGTATCACGAATATGAGTCTCTTGATTTATCACAAAAGCTTGTAAAATATAAAATACATAAAACCAACGATAAAAAAGATCTGTTCCATGAATAGTTCCATATTTTACGTGCTGATTGACATCAACAAAATGTGAATCAACCCAATTTGTTTTTGATAACATATTACTTAAAATAAGTTCTCTTTGAACATTTACAGAAAAAACTCTCTTAATAGCCTCTTTAGTATTTTTTATATCTGATTTGTGATCAAAAATTCTGCTAATCTCTTCAATCAGTCTCCGCACAGTAGCATAAATAACATTATCTCGACCTGAAATTCCAGCAAAAACAACATCATGACTTCTTAAAATCGATTTAACCAAATCTTCTGACCAGTGGTCATATCGCCAATCTATTAAGTCACGATGAGTAATAACTAAATTTGCATTAAATTCAGCCTCGTCATTACTACTCCTTTTTTGGTGCTCTAGCTCTTGAATTATTTTATCTATTCCACCATGTATTTTATAGATATAAAATGTCTTTTTAGTAGGAGCCAACAAATTTTGAGAATCATAAAAATTCTCAGCTTCACTTACTGCAACAGCGTGATTCACAAAGTTTTTATATGCAAGTTTCTTTTTCACCTGATCTTTATCCTGAGATAACTCTTCACCAATTTGTCCATAAATATGATTATCACAAGTTTTAACATACATATCTACTGCATAACAAGCCAATTCCATGAGATCATCCCAATTTGTAGTAACTATTTGATGTATTAACCCTTCTTTTGCCAATCGTGCAAGGACAATTTGGCTATCGCCAATGGCATTTTCAGGACAACGATGATAGTCTTCAATAAGTTCCCCAAACTTTTTAAACTCAGGATTTTCGCAAAAAGCATACTCTGCTATCTTTTTTTTCTGATTAAAATTCTGTTTAAAATACTGTATATACTCCAATAAATCAACAATTTGAAAACGATTTTTATCCATATATGCTTTTAATAAACCTAGAATAAACGGCAAATTATTTCCACTTTCATCAATCCAATTTGCTTCCATACACTTGCTACAATCTTCATAATTTGTCAATTCAAAATCCACAACATATTCTCGAAGGCTGATCAAATTTGCTGCAAAATTACCTTTTCCACCAGTTATAATTGTTTGAATTAGTTTACTAATTTGTTCGTTTTTCTTTCCTTCTTTTTCGTACTTTTCTTTAAACTTAGCTATACATTCACTTAAGTTTGTGAAATGCTCACACTGAATTGATTTAACTTGAATTTTTGTTATCCAATCTTCTTTTCCATAAATACCTAAATAGCTATTTATAAAACAATTAATACAATTTACAGGTTTAAATTCTTTTATGGATAAAAACTCCCTCTATTTATTTTCTTCCAAGTCAGCAAAAAATTTTGGTAGAATACGTTCCCGAACTAACGTCCAAAAATCAGGCATATCTACATTTTTAGAAAAACCGGCACCCAAAAAAAATGTAAACTGCCTTTCAGATAATTTTGTACTAAAATCCAATACTGCCTTCAGTGTCTCTTTTAATTTTTCCATATTCAATTTTTCCATTTAATTTTCACCACCATCATAACTTCTATTATCATTGAAATTCTACATAAATTTTATTATTCCTCTTTTTGTTATTATATTTTTATTTTTGTATTTATAGTTTTAATTCTATAAACATTTAATATGTTAAAGTTTAAAAGTATTTCTTAAAAATTTTTTTTATAAAAAAACAGACACCCAAAAGGATGTCTGCATCTTTTCTTCACCTATTCTTCTCTCTGAAATCTTGTCTCCATCTCCTCAATCGTTCTTTGCACCTCTTCAGGCGAAATTGTATCTCTCTCCCCATCTAGAATATGTGGTGTAATATAGATTATCAATTCATTTTGATCTAGATTTGATGATTCACTTTGGAAAAGTTTCCCGATCCATGGTAAATCACCTAAGAAAGGCACTTTACTCATGCTATCAGTTCTGATATTCTGAATCAGACCCCCGATAATAATCGTTTCACCATCTTTAACCCTCACCATAGTATCAACCTGTCTTTGGGTTACTAAAGGTGGCCCATCCTTTGCAGCACCACCCAAACTACTTATGCTCGGATGCAGATCTAAGGTAATCTCTCCTGTGCTACTGACCCAAGGAGTAACCTCTAAGGTTATACCTGCATTGATACTCTGATATTGAGTCTGATCCTGTTGGTCATCTCCTGAAGATGTAGTAGTTTTATAATACTGAACACTTCCTACGTTAATCTTGGCTTGACAACCATTAAGAGTCGTAATATTTGGCCGTGCTTTAAGGGTTACTACACCATCATCGATTAAATTTTCCAAACTTATATAGAACTCAGGTGTCAACTTGAGTATAGAATTAAAGGTTAACTTACCCAAAACTGTATCAAGAAGTACTGCCCCACCTTCAGATTCATTTGCTCTAACTCCCAATTTTAGGAAAGGGCTGTTACCTGTATTCCTGGTGACCTGAATAATAATCGCTTCAACCACAATCTGTGGAATTTTCTTGTCAATCTGGACCAGATATTCTTTAAGATTTCCAATATCATCCGTAGTCCCTACTACAGCAAGTGCATTCAACTCTTTGATTACTTTAATATTCGTTGCAGGAAAGATATTTGGTAACATAGATGGTACTTTCTCTGCCTGCAAATATTTCAAATAAATAACTTCTGTATCTGTTAATAATGTTGATGAAGGACTGTTAATGCTTTTATCGCCAATTAAATAAACAGATCCTTTCTTGGTAAAAGCGTAGCGAGTACCTGACAACAACATCTCAATCGCTTGATGAATTGGAATATCATGAATTTTCATATCTACCAATTGATGATTTCCACCAAAAAGTACTAAATCAATTTCGTCTGTCTGATCTGCAATCGACCGTAATAATTCATTTATATCACCATTTTTAACATCAATGGAAACAAGTCCGTTAGATATACTTACTGCCATTTGGCGTCCTTGTTGTGAGCTCATACCCGATACAATGGTATAAATCCCATTTCTTTCGGTCATAATCAGATTGTTAGCTGAAGTAAGAGATTTCAACCCTTCTATCAAATCTACTCCAATTAAATTCGCGTTAACTAGGCTATTTACACTCTGATCATATAAAAGGTTAATCTTACCTTTGGTCGCTATGTCATTCAAAATTCGCATAATATCTATTGATTGTGAAACTAATGTTAATTTTCTGTCTACTATCTCTAATAAATATGGCTCTTTAAATGGTTGCTCACTGATGATATATGTATTATCGTTTACTTTTTCATAATTATAGTGATATACTTTCAAAAGCGCTTGCAAAGCATCCTCTGCTGTTACATCGGTTAAAGTTAAAGTAACCTGACCCGTGACGGATGAGTCAGGAACGATATTTAGTCCACTCTGTTCCCCCATCATCCCTAAAACATCTCTAATATCTCCATCTTTAACACTTAAAGTTATTAAATCAGCAGCATGAACACTCTCAGCAGCCATAAATGAACAGAATGAAATCATAAGTACAATAAAAATAATAGAAAATCTTTTCCCCTTCATTTACATTCCTCCCAATTCTAATCTAAACTCTGCTTCAGAACTTTTAACAAGTACAGATTCTTTTTTAATCTCTATAACTTCAAATTCTTCCAGTTTACTGCCTACGGTCACTGTCTGGCTTATGTGATTCTCTTTATGTTCCATAATCGCCTTTGCTTCATTACCTAACAAGACCCCAACCACATTCCAGAGGCATACAGGTTTGGGAAGTTCTATAATTAGCCCAGGATTAGTATCTGTTATTTGTTGATTATTATTTTGCTGAACTGGTAATAGTTTAAAAAATAACTTTCCATTACGCAAAACATCCCATTCATCTTCATCGTACACCTGTTTGCTTGGTAGTTTTACAATAAAAGGCGATTTTTCATTTGGAGTTAGAAAACCTTCTTGACCTTGTACTAATTGCCAACCTCCTTCATAGTAAATCGATATTTCCAAGGCTAAATAAGAAAGACTAATCAAAAGAAGAAGAATGAGCAATAAAAATATACGGCGATTCATTTTATGATTAAGCATCTTTATTCTCCCTCCTCTAGAAGTAATGTGGATAGATTTAATTTCATCTGTAAAAGTCGGTTTTGACGATCGAGATCAATCCGTAAATAATCCACATTTATAGCAATAGAGGAACTCCTAATCGCCAGCAATAGATTTGTCAAATCTTCAGTTGTTCCTTTCAAAGTTAGATTAACCTTCATGTTTCTATAACCTTCTTTTTCAGCAATACCCAATGGATTTTTACTAACAATAATTACTCCACTACCATCAGCGATCTCTTCTAATAAACCGATAAATTCTAAAATTCCTTCTTTTTCGTCTGTTTTTGCAAAATAATGAGATCTTAATTCTTGATATGCTTGATGATAAGCGTTATATCTCTTTTGAAAATCTCTTTCCATATTAGCTATATCAAGAGTCTTAGTATAGTCTATTTTAGCTTTTGCCAATGCTTTTTTGACACTATCATATTCATCCCACGCAGGTAGAAAAAACCAACGCATAAAGGAACCTATAATGATAAAAACACCTGCAAAAATTAATAATTTCTTTTCACGTGAAGTAAGTTTACTCATTAACCCCTCCCCCTTTCTCAAAAGGGTTGGTTAAAACTGCTTTAATACTAAACTCTTCTAATTCTTTTCCATTCTCAATTCTCGGAGTTATAGGAGAAATAAACTCCGAACCGCTAAAATATGGAGAATCTTGAAGCCTTCCTGTTACCTTTGTTGCTAAAGGAGCCTTTCCGCGTAATTCACGTAACATTCCTCCATCAAAAATCATAACATTCACATCAGTATCTTCTTGTAATAAAAGGTGTAGCTCTTTTAACCAGATCAGATAATCTGTATCCTGTGCAGAAACCTGAACTAATTTTTCATAATTATTCTTATCTTTAGTAAAATCTGTCTTTAACTTATTGACATTCAAAATACGAGGCATCAATCTTTCTAAGCGTTCTTGATAAATACCAAGCTCTCCATGAACCGACTTATATCTAACATAAAATGTTCCCATATTTATTGCAAGAATCGCTACTATAGTTACAACTATTCCTACTTTTAAAAATCCTTGAGTATTTTTTGATTCTAAAGCTCGATATAAATTAAAACGAGGATTTTTAAGATGGAAATATATAGCCCCAATTAAATCAAAATTAGACTGACCTACTTTCACTAAATCCCAAGATTCAGGTTCAATTCCTTGTTCTAAGCAATCTTTCTTTATGTTTAATATATCTATGGACTGGCCATGCTTATAAGATTTACAAAAATATTTTTGAATATCAGGATAAACCACCAATTGACCATTAGGAGACGATACGTTAATCAATCGATTAAATACTCCACTTTTAGCGTACGAATAATATCCAGTGAGAGCAAGACCTCTAGGAATAATTCTAGTCACATAAATTCCTGCATCTTTTAAAATCTCTGCGTCGCGAAATAGATAATCAGGAATCACAAATGACTTAACCTTAATCTCTTTTCGAGATTTATGTAATAAAATATAATCTAATTGAATCTGCTCCATTGAGTATGGCAAAATTCCAGCTAATTCATAATACAACATCGATTTGATTCGTGCTTCATCAACCCGCGGAAGAGTGAAATCCCGCACAATCACTTTTTCCTGTGAAGTGAGCAAAATCACCTCTTTTGGACGGTATTCTTGAAGTTTATGACTAACTAAAGTTAGATCATTTCGTGAAAAATTTTCACTAAGCAAAGTTTTGACACCTGTCAAAGTTTTTTTCATAATAACCAAATTAATCTTTTCTTCTCTCAAATCAAGACTTGCAAGTATTTTTTTCCTCTTTCTCATCAGCATAATCCCACCTACTCCTCAAGACTCAATCCATGATAAAATTTCTGTTCGCCACTCTAATACCTGATCTTTATTCATTTCCTCTGGTATTCGTAATACTTCTACTATGATAACTTTCTCTAAAGAAGATGTTAGGGATCGAGCCTTGCTAGTTATTCTAAAATATTCTGATGAAACTGTTAGATAAGGAGCTATTTTTTTATAATCCTCTTCCCCAAGAACTCCCTTTAAAACCTCTAAATCTTCAATTGTATTTTCTTTTCTATATTCTACAAGAGATGATACTTGTTCTTTAGAGACATCCAGACACTCTGTTAAATAAGAGAGAATTTCTTCATCAACCAGATTTATATTGATATTCCCCTTTACATCAATCTCTTCACTGAGCAAATCTACTGTTGACGAATCTAATCCTGGCACTTTAAGTATTAATTCCTCCAAAGAATTTAATGGTTCTTCTAAACTTTTAAGCTCCTGAATAACCTGATCAGCTACCCATTCAGACACTCTTTTCCCTAATAGAATTTTTTTAAACATTTCATAATCGTCAGTAGCAAGGTTAAATTTCCCATAAAAAGTAACATAATCTTCGATTGTTTTGAAATCTTTTTCTTGAATCGTGGACGTAAACTCTTCTAATTGTACTATTACATCAAATCCATCCTGTTCATAACGCCATCTAATAAAATCCTCTGCATAGTTTCCTATCAAACCTTCAAGAATTTGTTCATTGACAAAATTAATATTAAAACGGCTACCTATTTCATCTATACTCACTTCAAATTCACCTTGATTTTCCATTTGAGCCTGAATAGATTTCAGCCAGGACTCATCTTTTCCATCTGCCAAAGTTTGATCTCTGGTCAGTTCTCCGATTCCTCTAGATATTCCGGCCAAAGCAATATACTGAAGTTGTGTCTCATCAAGAATATTTCTAGTCAAAAAACTCTCCAACTGAACATCTTCTGATAAAGAGACCAGAAGAAAACTTAAAAGTACAATGGTCCAGAGAACAATAATTAATGCTACACCATCTTCGGATTCCCATGGTCTCATTTTACGCCAATCCCTTTCTGTCCAATGTAAATTGGAAAATCAAATCGATATTCTTCTTCTACATCTTTAAAAGCAAATTCTATCCTCATCATAGAAGGAGATTTCTTTTGAATCTTTCCATCCCAGTAATTATCCCAATAATTAAAATCAGAGTTATAAAAATAAAAATTACATCTCTCCAACTGAGTGATTAAAGGAATCCGTTCTTCTTCTACAATGAGAAATAATGTTTCATCATAAGGAGAAAACTCATATGATACATTTCTTATATTCCCTGTCTCATATTCACGAGAAAAAAATTCCACTTGATACATATTCCCTTTAAAAAAGTATTTATCAGGCGTGGATGAACGAAAAAAAGTAGAACGTAAATCCTTTCCAATTCGATTAATGATTAACTGTAAATCATTGTGGCTCCATTGATTTTGATCTAAATGTTCCCATAACCCCAAACCAATATTGAGCATACTATATAGAGTCAAACTTATAATAGACAAAATACTAACAGCAACTATAATCTCGATAAAGGTAAATCCAGATTGAGATTTAAGGTCTGGTTTCATAACTTCCACCACCAATTAAAGTCGTCAACTTATATTCCTTTGGGCCTTTTTGACTCTGCCAATCTATCAGGATCATTATTCGTCTTACACCATCCCCAACATCCTGATCAATTGATTGCCAATTAATCTCTAAGTTACCCAATATCTCTGCCCCAATAGTACTATCATTTACTTTCTGAATAACCTGGTCAATCTTTAGACTAGCAAATGAACTAACGCGCTGATATTCTCCCATTTGTTGAACTAGTCCCGTCAAAGCCATATACCCTTTCATAATTACTACAAAAGAAATTCCTACAATTGTTACAGCAATCAAAATCTCAATCAAGGTAAACCCTGCTTCTTTCTTTCTCTTACCCTTCATAAAGTTCTTCTCCGTTCCATCTCAATTTTTCCTGTGACAGTGTGGAATGAATAGACTAAATATTGCTCTTCGGGAGTTTTGAAAACAAGTTTTTCTTGCTCTGCTCTTCCATTAGGGTAAAAAGTCTGAACAATCTGATCCTGAAAATCTAATAGTATAGTTGCCCGAAGATCATGATATTCAAAAATTTGTCCCTCCGAGGATACGCCTAATTTAAAAGTACATTGACCAGTTGTATAAAAAGTAATCTCTACAGGTTTAGATTTGATGATTGCCTCTGCCCTGGCTTTTTCTAATAAGTTAAAAATTTTCTGGCTATCTCGTACATTACCTATGGATGAAAACATCCCGACAAAGCTTGGTACGGTAATGGCCATCATCAAAGCCATAATAACTATAACAAATATTATTTCTACAAGAGTAAAACCTTCTTTATCGTGCTGTAGTCGACCAATTTGTAACATCAGCGTTTTCACCACTACCACCTTCCTGATCATCTTTTCCTAAAGAATATAAATCAAAACCATTTTGATTATAATCACCAGGAGATTTATAAAAATAACTATATCCCCATGGATCTTTAGGTAGTTCTTGACGTGTCAAATATGGGCCAGTCCACCCATTTGGTGTGGGTGCTATACTCGGCTCAGCTATCAAAGCGTTCAAACCTTGTTCTGTAGTCGGATAACGCCCACAGTCCAAATAGTAATGGTTTAATGCCATCTCTAAAGATTGAAGCTGACTTTGGGCTGTTACCTGTCTTGATTGACCAACCCTACTAATCAATTGAGGACCAACAACAGAGGCCAAAAAACCGATTATTATAACCACAATCATAATTTCAATAAAAGTAAATCCTGCTTCACTTTGTAAACGTTCTTGTAATTTCTTCACATTATTCACTCCTTTTCGGTCTAAAACGGTAATTGTTGCATTGAAAAAATAGGCATCAAAATCGAAATAACTATAAAAAGAACAAATCCTCCTAAGAACACCGTAACCATCGGTTCAAAAGCTGTTAAAAACGCATCCAGACTTCGTTGTACATCTTTTTCAAAAGTATCTGATACTTGATTTAGCATCTCTTCTAAATTTCCCGTTCGCTCCCCTACGCCAATAAAAAACACAGCTAAAACCGGAAATTCCGATTCATTTTTCAAATGACCAGAAAGGGTTCCTCCTTTGCGTACAGCTTCATAAAGGTTTTCTACAATCTCTACAAAAATCTTATTTGTAGTTATACTTTTCGCTATCTCTAATCCCTTTAAAAGTGGAACACCACTCTCTAACATGGTTCCTAAAATCCTGGCAAATCGAGAAACTGCCATCTTGATTCTTATTTGTCCATAAAAAGGCATTTTATTTTTAATGAGGTCAACTCGATAACTGCCTTCTGGAGTCTTCTGATATCCCATGTATAGTAAAACCATTCCAATTAAACCTGCAAAAATAAAAATTCCATACTTGGTCAAAATATCACTAATACTAACTAGAATCTGAGTTGCCATGGGTAAATCCTGGCCCATATTAGTAAAGAGTTCAAGAAAACTAGGTAAAACAAAAATAAAAAGAACCACTACAGCACATAAACCCATCACTGTAACAATAATAGGATACAGCAAAGCTGATTGGATAGAATTACGAAATTCTCTATCCTGTTCCATATAATCAGATAATCTTTGCAAACATTTTCCAAGAACTCCTCCACTTTCACCTGCTCGAACCATACTTATATATGTTTCATCGAACATATCAGGGTATTTGGACAAAGCCTGGGAAAGATCAGAACCACCCTGAAGTTCCCTTTGAATCTCTTCAATCTTTTCTCGAAAATCTAGCTGATCTGTGAGCTGAATCAAAATCGTCAGAGCTTCATCAACTTGAATACCTGAGTTGAGTAGATTAGACATTTGTTGAGTAAAAGTTAAAACAAAACTTTTCTTTGATCCGCCAATCCGCCTATTAAGACGAAATTTTGCAACTTGCTCGCTAATGTCTACTGGTAAAAGACCCATTTCATTTTTAATTTTATATGTTGCCTGTTCAACAGATTCAGCTGCTATCGTTCCTTTTTGGTTTCTGCCAGCACGATCAACTGCTTGATATTTATACTCTATCATCCTTTTCACCTCTAAACTTGTGTAACCCTTAAAATTTCTTCGATAGTAGTCAATCCCTGTTTAACTTTTAAAATTCCATCTTCACGCAAGGTAACCATTCCTTGGGCACAAGCAAGTTTTTTTATTTCATTACCATTTCGATTTTGAGAGATCATCTCCTCAATTTCAGGAGAAATAATCAGTAACTCATAGATTCCAAGCCTTCCTAAATATCCGTTATTATTACAAGTATCACATCCCACCCCTCTATAAAAATTCAAACCATCTTGTAAATGTACGCCAAGAACCTTTAATTTAGAGCTATGTGGTTGATATTTTTCTTTACAATTTGGACAAATCTTACGAACTAAGCGCTGAGCCAAAATACACCTTATCGTTGAAGCAATCAGATAATCTTCCAACCCCATATCAATTAATCGGGCAATTGTACTAGCAGAGTCATTAGTATGAATAGTAGAAAAGACTAAATGTCCTGTTAAAGCTGCCTGGATCGCCATCTGAGCCGTTTCTAAATCACGTACCTCTCCTAACATAATGATATCTGGATCTTGCCGTAAAATAGAGCGTAAGCCTGTTGCAAAAGTAAAACCTATCTTATCATTGACCTGCATCTGATTAATTCCTGATAACTGATACTCCACAGGATCTTCCACAGTTAAAATCTTATTTTCAGGAAGGTTCATCTGATTTAAACAAGAATAAAGCGTCGTTGTTTTACCACTACCAGTCGGACCAGTTACTAGAACAATTCCATTGATATAATTTAAAGTTTTATAAATCTTATCAAGAATATTTTTATCAAAACCCAACTGATCGAGATTCAACAAAACTGCACTTTGATCAAGAAGTCGCATAACTAAACTTTCCCCATAAATTGTAGGAATTGTTGAAACTCGAATGTCTACTTCACGTCCAGCGATTTTAATTCTAATCCGACCATCCTGAGGTAATCTGCGTTCAGCAATATTCAAATTTGCCATAATTTTAATTCTAGTAATGATTGCAGGAAATAAATTTCTTGGAGGTGGCGTTTTTTCATAAAGTATCCCATCAATTCGATAGCGAAGTTTAACTAATCTTTCAAACGGTTCTAAATGAATATCGCTTGCCCTCTCCTTTAAAGCATCACTGATTATCAAGTTAACCAATCGAATAATAGGAGCCTCTTGCGCCAAATCTTCTAAATTTTCAATATTTTGACTAAAACTATAAATATCCTCAGATGAATACTCATCCGAATTGATATTTTTTAGCATACCTTCGATAGTCTCGCCTTCTGAATCAAGAAAATCCTGTACTAATTTATTTAATTCCATTGATTCACAAACACGAAATTTTAGATTGGTACTAAAAAACACCTCCAAATCTCGACGAATTTCAAGTGTAAGATTTTCTGGAATTGCAATTATCAATTCTTCATCTTCCATTCCAATAGGTATCACTCGATATTTCTGAACATATTCACGTGGGAGTCGATAACTATCCTCCATAGAAATCCCTTTGAAACTGCTATTTTCAGCCATATAAATTCCACCTTCATCCATTTCAGATTATATTTCCTTCGATTGTTTTAAATTCCATTTATTATTAGTTTCTTCGCAAATAGCTTTTTTCCTGCCTATTTAGAATGAAATTTTAATTCGCAAACCTATTTTTTTATGTATAGCAAGTAAATAGAAGTTGATTTTGAAGAAATTTCCAAAGGTAGTAAAGACCATATTGAGAAGTGGCATATTTTATCTTCTCTCTCTCTCCCCAAAAATGAAAATCAAATATCTCAATATTTCCATGCTGATCTCCTATGGCACAATAAACCAATCCTACAGGTTTATCTTTAGTATCCCCTCCCGGTCCAGCAATCCCTGTAACCGCAATTGCCAGATCCGCATCCGAATATTTTAAAGCACCTTTCACCATATATCTAGCGGTTTCTGGACTAACAGCCCCATACTTTGCCAAAATTTCTGCCGATACTCCCAGTTGTTCCTGTTTCGCAGAATTACTATATGTAACAAATCCTCTATCAAAATACTCAGAACTCCCCGGAATATTAGTAATTCGATGAGCAATCAATCCACCAGTACAGGATTCAGCAGTAGCAAGTTTTAATCCCAACCCCTTTAACTTATGCCCAACAATCTCTTCTAAAGTTTCATCATCTTCACCAAAGATATATGACCCCAATCGTTGATATAACTCTTCGATTGTTCCTGACATCATATCTTTCGCTTTATCGATATCTTGAGCTTTAGCAGTCACTTTTAAATACACTTCATAATTTCCAGCATATGGGGCAATTGTTGTCACAGTTTGTTTCTGAATCAAATCTTTCACCATTTCTTCCATTGAAGATTCACCAATTCCACACATTTTAAGCATCTTAGAGAAAATAACTTCTTCATGAGGAATTTCTTTTTTTAACCGTGGTACTACTTCTTCAGTAAAATTAATTTCCATTTCACGTGGTACACCAGGAATCGCTACAAAAATTGTATCTTCTACTTTCAAATAAATTCCAGGTGCTGTACCTGCTCTATTTTCTATTTTTTCTGCCCCTTGAGGCAAATAAGCTTGTCGGAGATTATTTGTAGACATTTTACGTTTAAATTTAGCGAAACGTTTCTCAATCTGATCAGCTAAATCTTGATAAAAAATGAGTGGTCTTTTTGCCACTTTTGCCAAAATCTCTCGTGTTATGTCATCTTCAGTCGGGCCTAACCCTCCAGTAATAATCACTAAATCAGAACGATTATATGCGGTTTTTAGGATTTCTTCCATCCGCATGTGATTATCGCCAACAGTACTAATATAATAAAGATCAATACCCAACCCTTTCAATTGATTCGCTAACCAGGTAGCATTCGTATTTACAATATCTCCCAGCAGCAACTCTGTTCCCACATTGATTATTTCTGCTTTCATTATTTCACTCTCCTTATCAAATAATTCTTTAAGCATCTTACTAAGTCCTGTTTATCTGCTTAGTATTTCCATATTAAATTATTTGAATAATAAAAAAAATCGGGTTGCCTCAAGAGGCTAGCCGATTTTTTTAATCTTATAACTATGCTTCAATACACGGATATAATTTGCTAAAGGATCATCAGTGCCCTGTAAATGAGCATGTTGTTCTTTCAAAATTTTGATATAATCGACAATCTCTTGAGTAATCCTTTCCCCTGGACAAATAATTGGAATACCAGGCGGATAAGCCATCAACATTTCAGCACTAATCTCTCCAACTGCAAGATGCAGCGGTATATTTTTATCTATAGCATAATACGCATCCCTAGGAGTAACAATCAAATCTGGCATATCTGGGAACTGTGTAATTTTTTCAATTTCTCGAAGTCCGCGTTCTTTTGCAATAGCCTGTAACGCATTTATCAACTTTTCAATTGAATTTATAGAATCTCCAAGAGTAATAAGAGCAAGTACATTATCCAATTCAGCCATTTCAAGACCCACACCAAATCTAGTCATTAATTCTCTTTCAAGCTCAAAGCCTGTTATATTTATTCCACTCACGTGAATTCCTAACTTTGTATCATCTAGGCCATATACTCCACATCTACCAATTACATTTTGATTAAAAGCATAAAGTCCTTTAATTTCATTAATTCTACTTTTAGCATAACGCGCCAGCTCTAAAGTCCTCCCTAGCATTTCTTTTCCTTGAAGAGCCAACTGCTTACGTGCAACGTCAACTGAAGACATCAATACATAAGATGGACTAGTTGTTCTGGTTAAATTTAAATTTCGTTCTACACACTTTGATGAAATATGATCTCCCTGACATAATAATACAGAACTCTGAGTCATAGAACCACAAGTTTTATGTAAACTTGCTGCACTCATATCTGCCCCCGCTTCCATACCGGTGATTGGAAAATCGCTATGGAAATGCATATGAGCACCATGTGCTTCATCTGCCAACACAACGGCCCCTTCCTTATGAGCAATCCGTACAATAGACCTTAAATCAGAAACCATTCCATAATAAGTAGGATTAATTACAAATACTGCTTTAATATCCGAATTCATTTTTAAAGTTTTTTTGATAGTTGAGCTATCAACAACAGTAGGAATTCCTAGCTCAGATTCAACCTCAGGATAAACATAAACAGGTATAGCGCCAGAAATAATCAAAGCACCCACTGTAGACTTATGCGCATTTCGTGGAATAATTATCTTATCTCCAGGTCTAATAGAACTTCGAATCATCACCTGAACCCCTTCACTGGTTCCGTTCACTAAAAAATAAGCTTGATCGGCTCCAAAAGCATGAGCTAACAACTCCTGTGCTTCCCGTATAACTCCAGATGGATTAGCAAGATTATCTGTCTCTGGTAGACCAGGAATATCAATTGACAAAACCTCTGAACCAACAAAATCTACAAACTCCTTTAAACCTCTACCGTACTTGTGTCCTGGAACAAAGAAAGGTTCGATGTCTTTTTCAGAAAATTCTTTCAAACAAGAAAACAAAGGTGTCCTTCGATGATCAATATTTGATCTTTCCACTTAGCCCCCTCCTTTTTTGCCTTCCTCTTCTTTCTGCTGATGGAATAATACTTATACTCAAATTTTGCATAAATTCTATTGTAGAACTTGTCCTCTAATCTGCAGTTGAAAAAACGAATTGAATTTTCATCCAACAGATATATTTATTTACATTATAACATGGTACATAAGTCCTGTCAAATTTTCTGTAAAAAAATAGGCTATTACTTTTGACCTATTTTGCTCCTAATCATGCCCCAAAACCCGAATATAATTTACATACGGATCTGCAGTACCCTGCAAATTTGCTTGTTGTTCCTTTAAAATCTTTACATAATTCACAATATCTTTAGTAATTCGTTCACCAGGACAAATCAATGGAATACCTGGAGGATAAGCCATCAACATCTCTCCTGAAATTTCACCTACAGCATCTGCAATAAGAACTTTCTTTTTTGTTGCATAGTATGCATCACGAGGGCTGACAATCAAATCTGGCATCTCTGGTAACTCTATTAACTTTTTAGTATCTCGAATCCCTCGTTCACTAACAATAGTTTTCATTGCTTCAATAAGTCGTTCAACAGATTGCTTATTATCACCAATCGTAATTAATGCCAAAATATTATCTAGTTCTGCCATTTCAAGGCCAATTCCAAAACGATTCATCAACTCTCTTTCTATTTCAAAACCAGTAATACCTAAACGTCCAATATAAATACTCAATTTGGTCTCATCTAAATCATAAATCCCTTGTTTTCCAACTAAATTATGATCGAAAGCATACAAGCCTTCAATCTGATTTATTTCATTTCTGGCATAACGAGCTAATTCTAACGTCGTATCTAATATTTCATCCCCATAAAGAGCTAATTGCTTTCGAGCTACATCTACAGAAGCCATTAAAATATAAGAAGGACTACTTGTTCTGGTAAGATTCAAAGTTTGAATTACATTTTCTGGAGAAATGCGATTTCCTCTTAATAAAAGAGCAGAACTTTGAGTCATAGAACCTCCCGTCTTATGAAGACTAACTGCACACATATCAGCTCCTACTTCCATTCCTGTCAACGGAAAATCATCATGAAAACCCATATGAACACCATGTGCTTCATCTACTAATACTACTGCTCCTTCTCGATGAGCTGTGCGAACAATAGTCTTTAAATCAGAAACCATACCATAATATGTGGGATTTATACAAAATACAGCTTTAGCAAAAGGATTCTGCTTAAAAGCTTCCTTAATCGTTAAACTACTCACCACAGTAGAAATTCCCAATTTAACATCAACTTCAGGATATACATAAACAGGAACAGCACCTGATAAAATTAATCCCCCAACTGTTGACTTATGGGCATTCCGAGGAATGATGATCTGTTCACCTGGTTTAACGGCACTGCGAATCATCACTTGTACCCCTTCACTCGTACCATTAATAAGAAAATACGATCTTTCTGCTTCAAAGGCATCTGCTAAAAGCTCCTGTGCTTCCTTAATTATACCAGTAGGATTGGCGAGATTATCTGCTTCTACTGAACTATTTATATCCATAGCTAAAATTTCTTCTCCCAAAACACTAGTAAACTCACTTAAGCCTTTGCCATGTTTATGACCAGGAACAGAAAAAGGTATTATACCTTTTTTAGTATATTCTTGCAAATAAGAAAAAATCGGAGTTTTACTGTGATCAAAATCTGTTCTTACCAAGATAATCACCTCTTTTAACTTTAGTGCTATATTTAAAAGGCTTAACCCTAGAATTGTGCATTACATTATTACATTTAACATATCCAATCTTTCTTATTGTAATTTTTTTTTAAAAGAAAGTCAATAGAAAAAGTAAAAAAAGACACCTCAGGCGAGATGCCTTTTTTTGCAAAAAGATAACAAAATTACAACTTAGCCAAAGCTTGTTCTAAGTCTGCAATAATATCTTCTACATCTTCTATTCCAGCAGATATTCTAACTAAGCCATCGGTAATTCCTGCAGCTAATCTTTCTTCATGCGGAATAACAGCATGAGTCATGGAAGCAGGATGCTGCATCAATGTATCCAGATCACCAAGACTAACAGCTAATTTGAGCATTTCAACACTATTCATTAAAATTTTACCTGCTTCTAAACCACCCTCTAGTTCAAAAGCAATAATACCACCAAAACCTCTCATTTGCTTTTTAGCTAAATCGTGTTGTGGATGACTCTTAAGACCAGGATAAAAAACTCTTTCTACTTTTGGATGACTTTCTAAATATTCAGCAATTTTCATTGCGTTATCGCAAGTCTTTTCCATCCGAATTGGCAATGTTTTTAGTCCTCGAGAAATCAAAAAGCAATTAAATGGGCTGATTACACCACCGATATCTTTAATAGCTCTTCCTCTACAACCATCAATAAATTCTTGATCCCCTAAAATAATTCCAGCAATAACATCACCATGTCCATTAATATATTTGGTAGCACTATGTAACACTACATCTACTCCCATTTTCAGAGGGTTCTGAAGATAAGGAGAAGCAAAGGTGTTATCAATAACTACTTTACATCCATACTTTTTACTTAAAGCCACTACACATTCGATATCAGTTATAGTTAGAGTTGGATTTGCTGGAGACTCAATATAGATAACTTTTGTATTCTCTTGAATTGCAGCTTCAATTTTTTCTAAATTTGTGACATCAACAAAAGTAGTATTAATTCCGTAATCAGAGATCACATGTGATAAAAACGAATGACTGCATCCATAAATAGAATCAGAAGAAACAACGTGATCACCCTGTTTTGTAAGACTAAAGATAACTCCAGAAACAGCAGCTATACCAGAACCAACTACGATTGCATCATCAGCCCCTTCAAGGCTAGCTATCTTTAATTCTAACGCTCGTTGACTTGGATTACCAAGTCTAGTATAAATATAACCCTCTTCCTCTCCTGCAAAACGACGTGCTCCTTGCTCTGCACTTTCAAAAACAAAAGTAGAAGTTTGATAAATCGGAGCCGCGAGTGCACCTGTTGTAGGGCAAGGGTCTGAACCTACATGTACGGCCTTAGTTGCAAAACCCCAATTTTCATTGCAATGATGTTTCTTTGTCATGAATATATCCTCCTATTAAAGCGAAATTTTACTTCTTAATCTACCCTTAGAGTATGCAAATTTCATACCAAATCACCTATTAAGCCAAGAAAGCCAATGCTATCATAAGTTTGTCCATTTAGTCAATTAAAACAAAAGTTTGAATTTGTAAATTTTTTTTTACAAATTCCTTTTCAGCTAACTCAATTAAAGCTGAAACAACTTGGAGTTAGTACCTATTTGTTAAGTAAATTTTTTTTTACACTTTGTAATTTTTTCTTTACAACATCATAATAACTCATGCTTTTTTAATTTATTTATAACAGTAGTATGAGAAACTCCTAGAACTTTTGCCATTTGTCTAGAACTATGATATTCTTTGAGCACTTTTTTTAGTAGCGCCCTTTCTGCAATCCCTACTACTTCTTCAAAACTTGAAATCTGATGAATTTTTATTTCGACAGATTCACTCTTAAGAAAAATCTCTGGATGTTCAGGAAAAAGATCAGACCAATAAATCTTATCATGATTTGTTAGATGAACTGCTCGTTCGATAACATTTCTCAGTTCACGTACATTTCCGGGCCAGTCATATGCTATAAGACCCTTCCAGGCCATTTCATCAATCTCCAAAAGTTCTCCCACAAAAGTCTTTAAAAAATGTTCAACCAAAATATTAATATCCTCTTTACGCATTCGAAGTGGAGGAATATGAATAGGGATTACATTTAACCTATAATATAAGTCTTCTCTAAACTCACTATGTTCAATCATCTTCTCCAAATTTTTATTAGTAGCAGCTATAATCCTTACATCAATAGGCTGTTCATTAAAACCACCTACCCGCCGAACTTTTCCTTCTTGAAGGACTCTTAATAGTTTAACCTGCAACTTTGTTGGGAGTTCACCAATTTCGTCAAGAAAAAGTGTACCCCCTTGGGCCAGTTCAAAAAGCCCTTGCTTCCCACCTTTACTCCCCCCAGTAAATGTCCCTTCTTCATAGCCAAATAGTTCACTTTCTAATAAAGAATCAGGCAAAGCTCCACAATTAATTGGCAAGAATGGCTTATCCACTCGCATACTAGCCATATGAATAGATCTGGCAAAAAATTCTTTACCTGTGCCACTCTCACCGCGGATTAGAACAGTACTATTAGTCAAAGCAATCTTCTGAGCCAATTTAACTACCTGATCCATTTCCTTACTTTGATAAATAATATCCTCAAAAGTAATCATTGAAGGTTGAGTAACTTTATAAACTAACTGTCTTACCTGATCAATATCTTTCAATACCGCTACTGCTCCAATTATATTTTCCTGTTCATCTCGAATAGGACAGCCACTAGTTAAATAATGAGTTCTACCTTGAGGAGTTTTAACCCGTATCTCTAAATTATCATAGTTCTTTCCCTTTTTCAAACTTAAACTGATAGGTGTCTTTTCACCTAACACCTCTTGAATAGGTTTGTTTAATAACTCCTCAGAAGATCTAAGTATAATTTTCTCAGCAGCTGGATTAATAGTTTTTATCATTCCATCAAGATTAACAGCTATAATCCCTTCACTGACTGAATTAAGAACAGTACGCAACTGTTGTTCTCTCTCCTCATAAGGTAAAACTTCTACGTCACATATTTCAGAAACTCCAGGAATACTATATAATCTATTCCATAACTTCTTCACAATCTCAAAATTTATCTCTTCAATTTTTATATGAATTTGTTCAGGTATCACTTCCATAGAAATAATACTGATCTCTTCTTCAGAAAAAATTCTTAAAACATCATGAACCATCCCTACTCTATTATCTGTAACAATCTTCCACCTAATCATAGTTATTTTCCTCCTTCTTTAATCATTGAGATAGCGCGTAATTGTTTGAGATCCTAATATTTAATTCGGGGTTTGCTATAATCCTCCTTTTATCTATGCTAAGAAATTATTATAGAACAATCTACTAGGCAATAACTATTGACTTTTAATTTAATTATTAGTATAATGATGTAAAAAAGGAGGAGTTATGATGAAAAAGTTCTTGATAACATTTTTTGTAGCTTTAATAGTACTTAGTTTAAGTGCAAACATATTTGCAGAAGAGAGAGCTATTTACATTGATCCAATGCATGGAGGTTCTGATACGGGATTTATTATAGAAGATAATGCAGAAAAAGAGTTAAACTTAAAATTAGCAACTACTATTTCAGAATATTTGAAAAGTTTTGCTCTGTCAAGAAAAGATAATGAAACTTATGTAAAACAAAATGCAAAGATTTTAAATGTAAAAGAGTTTGATCCTGACGTTATTCTTGGTATTCATCATCATGGAAAATATTCTGCTTTCATTGAATATAATCAACTTGGTTCTACTCTAGCTTATCAATTAGCGGCTTACTTTCATAGTGAAGATATTCCTTATAAACTAATTCCTATAAAAGGTGTATGGTTATCTGGTCTTTCATATCCAGCTATTATGTTGATTGTAGATCCAAAGATTAGCAATAAAACCGATTGGAAATTTATTTCATATTTATTAGAAGGACTTCAGTGAAATAATAACTGCTACTCAATATATAAAACCCGGATTCAACTTTTTTTGAATCCGGGTTTATTTTATGCAACTTTAATTTCATTTAATATTTCTCGTAATTCATCACCTGTAAAACTTTCATCTTTAAGAAGCTTTTCCGTAATAGAAAAAATTACATCTGTTTTATCGGCAAGAATTTTCTTTACCCTTTCTTCTTGTTCTTTAAGAATACGAGTCATTTCTTCATGTTTTAAATTAGCTGGCAAATCTTTCTCAGTAACAACACCTAAAGAAGTCATACCAGAAAAAATAATCTGTTTTGCCAGATCAGTAGCTTTTTCAAAATCATTCCGAGCTCCAGTACTTCGGTTCCCAAGAATCATCTCTTCAGCTGCAGCACCTGCTATACAAATAGCAACCTGATCTTCAAGATAGGTTTGGGTATAAAGATAAATATCATCTTGTGGATTATGACGCACATAGCCTAAAGCCTGGCCTCTAGAAGTAATAGTAATAGTAGAAACCGAGCCTGGACGAAGCATTTCGCCGATCAATGCATGACCAGTTTCATGAATTGCAATTCGCCGCAACTCTTCAACCTGAGGTTTGCGGTTCAACTTTTCCCCCATCATTACTTTATCTACCGCTTCTTTAAAATGTTTCTGCCCAATTTTTAATTCTTTCTCACGCCATGCCAGAATTGCGGCCTCATTTGTCAAACTTTCAAGGTGAGCACCAGAAAATCCAAAGGTTTCTTTTGCAATATCTTCGCTGTTCACATCTTCATGCAAAGGTTTATTTGCTAAGTGAATATTTAAGATGTGTTTCCGACCTTCCTTATCAGGCAAATCTACTTTTACAATTCTGTCAAAACGACCTGGGCGGAGAATCGCTGGATCTAATATATCTGCTCGGTTGGTAGCACCAACAACAAGTATTTTCACTTCATCATCAATAGAAAGTCCATCCATTTCCACTAGAAGTTGGTTCAGTGTCTGATCATATTCCATATGACTAGAATGAGAACCACGTTTTCTACCTAAAACTTCAATCTCGTCAATAAAAATAATCGCATTATTTGAATTGGCTTTCCTTGCTGCCTCTCTTGCTTTAGAAAAAAGCTGACGCACCCTTTTAGCACCAACACCTGCATACATTTCAATAAATTCGCTACCAGAAGCGCTAAAAAAGATCGAATCAGTCAATTGAGCTGAGGCTTTAGCCATTAGAGTTTTTCCAGTACCTGGAGGGCCACTTAAAAGAATTCCCTTTAAAGGACGAATCCCTAATTTTTTAATTTTACCAGCATCTTTTATGAAATTCAAAGCTTCCATCAGCTCTTTTTTCGCTGTTTCCTGACCACCAATATCCTCAAACGTAACTTTTGGAATACTATCAGAAGTTTTTTTCGATTTAAGTTTACTAATCGGTTTTGATGAAATTCCACCATTTTTTGAATCTAACATAGTCAAAAGTACATAGGACATTCCAACAAAAAAGATAAACGGAAAAAGATTTATCCCTTGAAATCCAAGAAAAATTAAAATCGCCAAACCAAGGCCAATTCCAACCTCTTTTACCATCAGAATTCACCTCCCTGATCTCCGATATAACTTAAATTTCCTAAATTACGAGTTACTATTTTAGAATACATCTCCCCGTTTTTCACTAATTTCAGATATACATAATTTTGATCTATCTTGATATCTAAATCCTGAACTTGATTTTCAGCCCCAATCTCATTAATTCTTTTTACCATCTGTGTGAAATAACCAGTGGTTATCCCTTCATAAATTGCAAAATGCATCTCATGATAAAGATCTTTCATGGTTGGACTGGCTTGATCTTCAATTTCAATTTTAATTTTACCTTTCAAACTTTGATGGGCCAGTTCCTCCACCTTTAAAAAAGCCTCATCTAATACTACAGCATTGCCTAAAGTTAGAACAATTCTTTTTCCATCTTCTGTATCAATCAGATTTACCTGATCAATCCCTTCGATAGCGAGGACCTTTTCTTTAAATGGTTCTTCAAATCGATACGTTTTTATAAAATATTGAGCACCAAAGATTGAAATAAGTCCTAAAACCAAAACAACAAGAACAATTACAATACGAGTTCCTTTAAACACGTTCATGGTCCTCCTTTCAAAATATTATAAAACTCATGTGCGTAATAAGAAAAAGAAAAGAGTTC
Source organism: Halanaerobiales bacterium (assembly GCA_030627905.1). GTDB lineage: Bacteria > Bacillota > Halanaerobiia > DY22613 > DY22613 > JAGMES01. The sequence continues at coordinate 28,318 of DAOVRZ010000006.1, read as the reverse complement.
GCTAATTCTGTTCTAGACGAACAGTGCTTTTCAAAGCAATAGCTACTCTTTTCCAAACAGTACCCTCTCAACATGTGTAATTATAGCATGGTGAAAATGATAAATCCAGCAATTCCTCTATGTAAATTATGGAATACTGAACTACTCTATATGTATCTCAAAAATTGCCTTTTTACCTGTAATCCTTTGTATAATCTCTATAAAACCAGGAAATGAAGTATTAATACAATCTGTATCCCTAATTAAAGTCTCATCATCGGCTACCAGCCCTGCAACAACCAGACTCATTGCGATACGATGATCTCCATAGCTTTCTACCTCTCCACCTTTTAGCTGAATCGGCCCTTCAATAATCATACCATCTGAGCGTTCTTCCACTTTGGCACCTAATTTTTGTAAACCAGCAACAATCGTTCGAATACGATCACTTTCTTTCACCCGTAGTTCTTGCGCTTCAGAAATTACAGTTTTGCCATGAGCCTGTGTTGCAAGAACAGCAATAATAGGTATCTCATCAATAACATTAGGTATTAAAGAACCGTTTAATTGAATTCCATGCAACTGAGATGGAGTAATTCTTAAATCAACAATAGGTTCACCATTTACTTCACGCTGATTAAAAATCCGAATCTCTCCTCCCATCATTTTGAGAACCTGAATAATTCCATTTCTAGTTGGATTATATCCGACATTATTAATAACTACTTCTGAATCTGTCTTTAAAATTGCAGTTGCTAGAATAAAAGCAGCAGATGAAATATCTCCGGGAACATAGATAGGTCTCGCTTGCAAATAATTTTGTGGTTTAATTTGAACTGTATTATCATCTACTTCTAAATCTGCACCAAGATATTTCAGCATCCTTTCAGTATGGTCACGAGATTTAGTAGGTTCTTTAACCACTGTCTCACCACTCTCTGCTAAAAGACCTGCAAGAAGAATAGCTGATTTAACCTGAGCACTGGCATGTTTTGAAATATGAGTGTACCCTTGTAATCTGCCACCCTGAATGGCTAAAGGCGCAAGTGAATTCTCTTCACGTCCCCAAATCCGTGCCCCCATTCGTGTCAAAGGTTCAACAATTCTCCTCATTGGTCTCCCTCGAATGGATTCATCTCCTGTAACAACAGAAAACATTTGACAAGCTGCAAGAAGGCCTGAACCAATTCTAATCAATGTTCCAGCATTTCCAACATTTAAAACCTTGTTGGATTCTTTGAGCCCATCTTTTCCCACCCCTTCTACAATTACTTGCTTAATAGAAGGATTCACCGTCACAGATACTCCTAAATCTTGAATCAATTTTGCTGTATGCAAACAATCCTCACCCATGAGAAAATTATCAATCTCTACTCTTCCATTAGTTAATGCTCCGAACAAAATAGACCTATGAGAAATGGATTTATCACCAGGAATACTAACTTCTCCTTCCACCCTTTGAACTGGTTGAACTTTTATTTGTAACATTTCCACTCTTTCCCCCTTAAAGTCGAAGTGAACTCGTCCAGCTTAAGCTGAACATTGGGACTTCAGTAGGGGATTCTACCCCCACTGAAGATTAAAAACAATTCCCCCCACTTATAGAAGTGGGGGTCTTATTTCAAAAGATTAATTTTGTTTATTAATCATATAATATCATTCCTCTTAATATATTTCTACTCAATTACTTCCTTTCCTTTTTAGATTTTACACTCAATGACAGAAAGTCTAGCCATCAATTCCTGTTCAAGATGTACTAAATCTAAATTAAAATCGCGATGATAATCTTTTCCTTGAAAAAACTCTCGTTCAATGCTTCTTACCTCATCTAATTTTAAATAAATTTGCCATGCTTCTTTGTCAATTAATCCTTTTAACCTCTTTGAGAGTTGATTGGCACACAAATCAAGAGAACTTTCTAAATATACTATCTGTAGATATTTGACATAACTAACCAACTTAAATAGTTCCTCTCTCTCTTTAAAAGAAATTCGAGTTTGCAGCAATTCATTAATCCAATATCCTATTTCTATTAATTCAGCAATTTTGATATTATTCATCTTGTATGACAATAATTCTACTTCAATAATGCCTAACGACTCCTTCATCTCCTCAATATGTCGCTGATTTGTACTCAATGGACTTTTACTCACTAAAAAAACCTCCTCTATTTTTTTTAACAAAAGATAAGAAGTAAATTGCGACTTGAAAAGAAAGAATTACTATATTTATTATTGCCATTTGGCACGTAATAGCAGAATTATTTCCTTAAATACATTATATATCATTCACAAAAATAGAACAAGTGTTCTATTTGCCCTTATCGAGAACTATGACAGATTATTATAACAATTCTAACTATTTCGCACTATTTCTACGCTATTATTCATTTATAATTCTAACTTACGTTATATATAAAAAAAGTGTTGACTACAAAAGTCAACACTTTTTCTTTATATTAAATAATTCTTTACTAAAGTCATGATAACCCAAGCCAAAGCTCCGGCTAAAATATCATCAAACATAATCCCAACCCCACCGTGAAACTTTTGAAGTTGACGAATTGGCGGTGGTTTTAAAATATCAAAAACACGAAACAATATAAAACCGACAACAAGGTAATACCCTGAAAATCCAGCAACAGCGATCCACTGGCCTACAAATTCATCAAAAACAATCCGCCCATCATCTTTTTTACCTAACATATCTTCAGACATTTGACAAATAAATATACCAATCAAAATACTTAAAAGAAGAAAATATGGATTATGCACGATACCAATAAATGCTGCAATCATCACTGCCAACAAAGAACCAACAGTTCCTGGAGCTTTTGGACTTAATCCTGTTCCCAATCCTAAACCTAACCATTTAATAATGGTTCTCACTGTTTTTCACTCCTCAATATATGCCGACCTTTAACAATATAATCAACACCTGATAAAATCGTAACAATTGTAGCAATCCAGATTAAAATATTATCGAAACCAAAAGGTAATGAGAAAATACTGAAATCCACCATAACTGCAACAATAGCAATAATCTGAAGGACTGTCTTCATCTTACCCCAAATACTTGCAGCAATAACTACCCCTTCAGCAGAAGCAATGGATCGAAAACCTGTTACTGCAAATTCACGAGCAATAATAATAAAAGCAGGCCAAGCACTAATTTCACCCATGCTTACCAAAGCAATCAAAGCCCCAGAAATCAACATTTTGTCGGCTAAAGGATCCATTAGTTTACCTAATTTTGTGATCAATCCGTGCTTTCTAGCAATATAACCATCTAAACTATCAGTTAGAGCAGCAAGAATAAAAATAGCAATCGCAAAATACTTAGCATAAGGTTCAAAAGGTAATCCAAATTGAGCTAAAAGAAAAATCAAAAAAACCGGAACTAATACTATCCGTAACAAAGATAATTTATTTGGTAAGTTCATCATTTTCCTCTCCCAGTAAATCATATTCCATTGCATCAACAATAATCGCTTTTACCCAATCACCAATCTGAGCTTGACAATTGTGAACATAAACAAGATTATCAATCTCCGGTGCATCCCATTCGGTTCGTCCAAGAATAACTTTTTCTTCCTCAGAATACACTTCCTCAACTAGAACTTCTACACACTGATCAATAAGATTCTCATTTTTCTCCAAAGCTATTTCCCTTTGAATACTCATTAATTCATCCCATCGTTCCTCTTTCACTTCTTCAGAAAGATGTCCTTCTAAGCGGTCTGCTGGAGTATTTTCTTCTCTAGAATAAGTAAATACCCCAAGTCTATCAAAACGAATCTCTTTCACAAAATCAACTAATTCACCGAAATCTTCTTCAGTCTCACCTGGAAAACCTACTATCAAGGAAGTTCGAATAGCCACCTTAGGAATTTTATCTCTAATCTTACTTATCATTGCCTTCACATCTGCTTTCGTTCCCGGGCGATTCATTAACTTCAATATCCGATCTGATGCATGTTGAATTGGCAAATCTAGGTATTTGCATATTTTATCTTCCTTAGCAACGACATCAATTAACTCATCAGTCATGTGGTCAAGATAAGAATACATTATTCGAATCCAGTGAATTCCATCAATTTTAACCATTTTTTTGAGCAAAGAGGCCAGCATTGGCTTACCATAGCGGTCAATACCATAAACCGTTGAATCTTGAGCAACCAAAATAATCTCTTTGACTCCATTAACAACAAGTTTTCTTACTTCCTCAATAATATCTTCCTCTGATCGGCTTTTTAAAGACCCTCGTAATTGAGGAATTATGCAATAACTACAGTGGTTATTACATCCCTCTGCAATCTTTACATATGCTGTATACCCAGGTGTAGTAATTATCCGTGGAAGTTCTTTACGGTATTCAAACTCAGGACGTGAAACTCCACCCTGAATCTTACCATCCATGCCATCTTTAATAACATCTACAATCTTATCAAAATTACCAGTTCCTAAAATAGCATCAATCTCTGGCATCTCTTCTTTTAACTGATTATGATATCTCTGTGCCAAACACCCTGTAACGACTAAATATTTCAGACAACCCTGATCCTTTAATTCATTTAATTCTAAAATTGTATTAACTGATTCCTGTTTCGCACTTTCAATAAAACCACAGGTATTAACTACTAATACGTCTGCATCTTCTAAATCTTCTACAAGTTGAAAATTTGCTTGATCCAAAAGACCTAACATGATCTCAGAATCTACCTGATTTTTTGGGCATCCCAATGTTACCATACCTACAGATATCATTTTATAACGACTCCTTTTAGTGTAATTCGTATCAAGATTATATTATTTCGATTCTACGTTGGCTTCATCCTTTTTAGATACTCACCCCGATAAATTCAACATAATTAATCAAAATCCTCTTTTATAGTTAGATTTTTTCTAGTCTTCCTTCCCTATTCTGCCTCACATAAAGATTATTTTATACTATTTATTAATTCCTACTAAATTAGTGTGGATTTTTATTTATTTTTGTGCTATATTTACAGTACTATTTATATCTCGTGCTAGTTTGTTGGAGCATTCTGAACAAACAAATTCCCTAATACTGGGATCTTTTTTCTCTTTATGACCACAGATTGAACAAATCTTTGTCGTATCTGTTTCGTCTACTTTAGAAAAATATTTACCATTACGCTCCATAATCCATTTTAAAATATGCCTAAACTCTCCTATTACTTCTTGATTTAACATACTCCTGTGCATATAATCCTTATCATAATGCCTAGCAATCCAATGTTGTCTTTGAGTTTCCTGTAAAATCTCCTCAAGGAAGTGTCTTAAGGACGAAAGGACAGCGAGTAAGCAGTTAGAGTACTGGAAAATGCTTAAGACTTTCTGGACAGATCACAACCCTTCAATCACTATTTATGTAAAACCTGATGAATGGCTAGAGGTGGGCGCTTGGGTGTACAAGAATTTTGACTTAGTAACTGGTATTGCCTTCTTACCTCATGATGAAGGAGTTTATGAATTGGCTCCTTATGAGGAGATTACTGAAGAAAAATATGAGGAATTAGTTAAAAAGTTACCAAAAATCGACTTCAGCTTATTATCTTAGATCAGACACAAGGAAGTCGTGAATATGCTTGTGCTGGTGGAATTTGTGAATTATAGATTAAAAACTCCTTGAGAACCAACTCAAGGAGTTTTTTTACATTTATAGAGAATTTATTGTTGCTTTTCTAACAACTTTATGTTATGATTGTTGTGTAATTAACAAAAGGAGGTTTACATATGGAAAGTACAAAAGAAAATCCAAGAGCGATAAAAGCAAACAAATTAAAAGAATTAATGGAAACTAAAGGCTGGGATGAACAAATGTTAGCGGATAAATTAGGTATTGATAACAGTTACATATACCGAATTATGCATAACGGAAGAGATGCAGGAAAAAAGTTTCTTATAACTATGATGAAACTCTGTGTAAAAGAAAACTTAAATATTTATGACTTTGTAAACATTAATTAAACCAAAAGAGTGACCTTTTGGTACTCCTTCTTCTTTCAGAGGTGAAAGATGGGGATAGGATTAGAGCTGGTCACTCTTTATCGGGGATAACTACATTATACACGAATGTTGTTATATAGTCAATGAATATGTTGCTTATTTCTCGACTTTGTTGTATAATGTTGTTAGTAAAATATTTAGGGAGGTTCTAACCGTGACTAAAACCTATTTTGAATTTCAAGTATTAGCTCAAAAGATTACAGCTTTTAAGAAGGAAAATAAGCTTACATATGAACAAATCGGGAATGCTCTTGGTGTGAATAGGAGTCATATCCACAGAATCATAAACATGGAAACTTTCCCATCTCTAAAGTTTGTCATCAGACTTGCTGGATTCATGAAACTACCTCTTTATACTTTATTTATTCCTTCTGAAGAGATGTGCAGAAAGAAACTCACAGACGAAGTAAATAATCGCCTTAGAGAGTTAGATTGGAACCCGGATAAGCTAGAAGAAAAGACAAAAATTCCGCTACTCCACTTACTGGACATTTTACACGGAGACTCATCTCCTACAGTAGAGGAGCATAAAACCCTTATAAATATTCTAGAGTTGGAGGAAGGAATCAACTATCAAGAGGTAAAATTAGATATAATAAAAAGCCTCCTTAGTGATCTAGAGGTAGAGAGTAGCAATATAGATTCTGTTTTACAATATGTCAAAGATAACATTATTTAATTTACAAAAGGACTCCTATAGAAAATATAGAAGTCCTTTTTGTTTAAGATGTTTTCTATGTAGTTTCTTTATTCACTAGCTGGTTCGTCAACAGTTACAACAGGTGGATTAACCAAACTTACACTGTCAATATCTGGTACAGCATAAGGATCAGCAAAAACAACCATACTTCCCACGAATAACAACGCTACCAAACTCAAAATACAAACTACCCTCTTCATAAGTTCGCCCCCGCTTTCCTTTATTTTTTTATATCTTTTCATAGTATGGTGTATTTTTTAGTTTATTTTTCAAGTTCTCCCGAAAAGATTTTAAACTATTATGTTTATATTCATCCATAAGTTCGTTAATCTTTAATAAAGTATCGCAAGCCTGAACAGTCGCTTCAGCTTTTTTAAAGTATTCAAAAGAAATATACAGAGCATCTAACGCATTGAATATTGTTTGATCTTCAATTAATTCTATCTCTGCTTTAAAATAGAATGTATAACCTAATGAGATTGTTTTATTATATATAGTTCCAAGTGCTTCTGCTTCCTTTAAGTATTCTATAGCAACTTCGGATACGCTATCATCCTCAGATATCTTTATATATAACTTAGCTAAGTTATTATATACGTCTGGTAACTCTTCTTCCTCACAATATTTAATGGAATCCTCAAGAATTTTAATAGCCTTTTCAAACTCATCTTTATAGTAATAATAAACACTGTAATTATTACGCACTTTCCATTTTCGTCTGTTAGACAAAGAATCAAAATGCTCATTAGCCAAATCCAAATAATGTTTTGCTTCTTCAATATTACGTCCGTCTGAGTTATTATTTTTCAAAGATAAATGCACCCATGCAATATTAATATATACTCCTACTAAAAGATTAATATCATCAGTTTCAGTAGTAAGTTCTTTTAATATTTTAAGAGCTTGATTTGCTTTACCTAAAAAACCTTTAGCAACACCCTTATACTTTTTCAACTCAAAAGCTTTTACACCAATGTTATACTCCAATGCTTCATCAATACAACTTAATGCTTTACTATGTTGATTAAAAGTAATTAAACCTTTGGCTTTTAAGTATGTTGTCTTTGCAAGCATTTCTTTATTATTTCGGGATGCTTCTACTGCAACACTAATATTCGACACGAATTCTAATAAATCCTTCTTTTCCAACATTTTTTTAGCATCTTCATAAAAACTAGCTGGAGCTAAATTCACAGCCATTTCCGTTTCCCCCTTTTTATCTTTTCTTCTTAACTTAACGCACTCTCTCCTATAGGAAATCTTCCAGAGTCAGCTTCTTGTCAAAATGCAAGATTTCACATTTTTATTATACCATCTACATACAAGTAAATCAATATTATAATTATATTTTTTACAAATAGTTTTAATTTTTCTGCGAACTTAGATTTTTTGTCCTGTAGTAACGAATTATAAATATTTTTACTGTCCATAGATAAGATTAGCTATAACTCTAAAATTAACTCCTCCATAAGAAAAAGCCGCAGAAAAAACTCCTACTACAAATGACAATATAATATATAAATTTAGTTTCTTTTTGTTTTCAGTCATTGTGTTAATTATAGTTAAAACCAATACATTAACGAACCATTTAACTATCCAATAGAAATCAGTAGTAAGGTCAAATAATTCTAAATGCAAAAGATAATCATAAACTAGGTTTATTATAATAATTCCTATAATATTAAAGTATTTATTCTTGAACAAATTATATCTCATTTAAATCTTCTTTTCTTCCACAATTCTTATTACTTTATCCTGTAAAATTAATCCTACTTTCACCGCCTCCACACTTCTTAACTTAAGAAAATTCAAAAACATTGTTTCTCTGTGGTTTTCCCATTGTTAATATGTAATATTTTAATCCATAATAAGGTGTAATTGATATACATAATAAGCCATAAAAGATATTGTAGATAATAATGCAAAAATAACTGAAAGTATGGCATATAAAAGTAAGTTTTTTTTATTTTTAAATGAATTACTAATTAAATATAAAACAACTACATTTACAACACCTTTTACTATCCAATAATAAACATAAGGTAAAGAAGCAAAGTCAATTAATTGAATAACCTCATAAAGTAGATTTACTATGAAAATTATTATAATATTTAAAAAGCGATTATTACACTGATTATTTTTCATTACAAACCTCCTTTTCATATTTTCACCACTACATACACTATCTAAGAAAATTAACTCTTCCTCCTCTTCCTCTACGACCAGCTCCTCTACTAGTTCTATTTCTTCTAGAAGGACTTGTTCTAACTTTTTTCGATTTTAAAGCTTCGTCAAACAATTCATCAGCCGACTTATTTTTATTTCTAGGATCACTAGCCATATCCCTTCCAACTTTGTTGTTATGTAAATCCATTTTAGAAGTATCACTATAGTTATAAGTTTTAGTCTTCTTATCATATCCACCTCTATAACGAGTTGCTGCTTTTTCGTGGTTAGTTGCGATTATTTCTGCCTTATCTTTCCCTAATTCTCTGGTCATCTTTGCATTCCAAGTATAATGTCTATATGCGTCTGCTTCATTATCCCATGTAATTAAATTCCCTTTTGAATCCCTTAAATTATGGTCTTTTGCATATTTTACACCTGCTTCTCTACATTCATTAGCGATCTCATAAGCTTTCTGCAACTCTTTAGGTTTTAGCCCATCTCTTAAATTCATGTATATTTCCGTACTTCCGCTAACAGTTTTGGAAAACTTATCATTTGTTTTTCTAGCCATCTGAGCATTGACATCATTACGAGCTTTGGCGGCTGTATGATAAGCATCACGATTTTTTTCATAAGAAGAACTTTTCGATGATCTTGTACTATTTTTCTCTCTAGTCGTTTTTGAATGGTTACTCTGTCTTGTTAGATTCTTTGGAATATCAGAGGTGAAACCAGCATCTATTCTCATTCTCATTAATATTCCCTCCTAATTTTTTGTTTAAAGTTAATAGTCTCAACACTAACTTTCTTTACCTCTTGCCTTATCTCCTCTCAATTTTATAATAATATCAAATATATTACTTTTATTATTATATCATTCATATTAAACTTATTCAATATTTTTATAGTATTTTTATAATTTTAATTTAATATTTTTTTACTGTCCACCCTTAAGATATAACTATTTCAATCTCCTCCCCCTTAATTGATTAGTTGTATAGATTGGAGAAAAAATCGTCTCCACACATTTCCCCCTAATGCTCCATTCATCAGACTCACCCATAGACAACTTTACCCTTGAACAAATGACTGGCGAAGAAAGTATGAGAGCAAAAGCTTATAATTCTCATTATGTTTTACTATATGATAGACTTTCTCATAGTTAAGAAATTTTTCTTTTTCAAAGAAGTACTGCCTTACAGTATACTCTGTAAATGTATAGTTATATAGCTTTTTCGCAGTATGACACATTTCTTGCAATATAGAATACTGTGTTCATCCTGTGCGTAGTCTGTTAGAGGAAACAATCTTCAACTTGGATTGGCTCTATACTTCTTGGGATGGCTTTCGGGGCAGCCTGGACGCCCTGTATTGGACCTGTATTGTCATCTATCTTACTTTATGCTGGGATGGCTTCTACCGTCCTGAAAGGCATTTATCTATTAATTGCATACTCTTGAGACAAAATGAATGGGTGGCAAAAAACGTTGCTGAGAAATATCTCTAATGCAACTTATTTTTGCCACCCATTCATTTTGCCTCAACCTAGCTTATTACTTATATCATTATTTTTCTTTTACTCCTACTTTAGCTGAACGAGTTCACTTCGTCACAGAGTTTAACAAATTTTTCAATGTCTTCTGCGATCAGTTTCAAAGAGTTTCTCCAAAATTCGATTGAAGTCAGATCAATTCCGATCATCATTGCTACATCACCAATATTGTTTTTGCCAGTAGCAGCTAATAATTGATCAAATTTTTCTATGAAAGGATTACCTTGTTTTAGATATTCTACATAAAGACCTTTTGCAAATAAGATCCCAAAAGCATAAGGAAAATTATAGAAATTTCGTTCAGCATAATAGTAGTGAGGTTTATTTGCCCACATATACGGATGTAAATAGTTGTGATCAAGTCCATCTCCATAAGCTTTCTTTTGTGCCTCAATCATAATATCTTTTAACTCATTAACAGATAATGAATGATCCTCTCTCCGCTTAAATAACTCAGATTCAAATAAGAATCTACTGTAAATATCTACAATTGTTTGTCCTGCAGAAGAGATATCTTGTTCCAAAATACCCAAAACCTCTTCAGCTTTTGCTGATTTTAAAGCTGCATTGATAACAATTGTCTCTGCAAAGATGGATGCAGTCTCACCGATAGGCATAGTATATTTTGTATTTAGAATCCTCTCCTTAGATAGACAATATCCATGATAGGCATGCCCTAATTCATGAGCTAATGTAGTAACATCTGTAAAGTTATTGCCAAAATTAGTCAATACTCTACTTTCCTTAATCGGTTGAATAGTTAGACAAAAAGCCCCTCCCCTTTTACCATTTCTAGGTTCTGCATCAATCCAATTATTTTCAAAGGCTTGATCCATGAAGTTAGACATATTTTCATTAAAGGTTTTGATATTTTTAACAATAAAATCTCTTGCTTCTTCATATGTATAAGTCATATCCACTGAACCTAATGGTGCGAATAAATCATAAAAAGGAAGTCCATTTTTATATCCTAAAAGTTCTGCTTTTTTGTTAAAATATTTATGGAAAGATGGTAAACTTTCCTTTATCGCTGCAAGCATAGCATCTAAAATTTCAAAATTCATTCTTGAATCTCTTAAAGTCATATCTAATGGCGAATCATATCCTCTCAATTTTGCAAGAGTATTCACTTCACCTTTAATCCCATTTAAAGCAGCGGCTATTGAATTGTCAATTTTCTTATATGCTGCTAATTCCGCCTCATAAGCTTTTTTTCTAACAGTTGCATCTTTATGATTAGCCATATTCCGTACTACTGATAAAGGTAATTGCTTTTCTTCACCATCAATAGTAATATCTATTAATAAAGTAGATATTACTGATTTTTGCAGTTTAGACCATGCTTCTGAACCCGTATGACTCATTTCAGCTATGATTACTTCTACATCTTCGCTTAAGAGATATTTGCTCTGTAAAAGTGCTTCGTTTAAATAAAACCTATATTCTTCTAAAAACTTAGATAAAGAAATAATCTCATTTAAGTTATTTAAAGTTGCAAGCCATTTTTTGAATAAAACAGAACTCTTGGTCAATGAAATATACTTATATTGTATTTTTTCTAAAACATTTAAAGCTTTTTCGTTTTTGGCATCTGTACTAAAGTTAAGTGTGGCATAACTTATTAAACGATTAAACACTTTTCCCAAATCAGATGTTCTTCTAATATACTCTTCGATTTTTTCTACAGCCTGACTGTTATTGTTTAGGCTCTCATTCACCCAATCATTCAATTCCGAAATATATTCATCGCATTTTTTAAAATCCTGCTCAAACTCTTTTGATTCAAAGGATGAATATAATGCATCTAAATTCCATCTCATTTTCATTTCATAAAGCCTCCTGATCTCCAATTAATATTCTCTAACCATATTTATATTCGTCAATAATCGGAACAGTCCTCTAAATAATATTTATTTTTAAAAAAATGTTAAATTTCAAATAATTCCTGCACATCTTCCCAAGTCAATCGTTCTAATGCACCAGTATTTTGTTCAATTACTGCATCGAAGATATTCTTTTTTTTCTCTTGAAGTCTAAGCATTTTTTCTTCAACACTTCCAGCAGTAATTAACTTATAGACCATCACTTTATTCTTTTGACCAATCCGATAAGCACGATCAGTAGCCTGGTTTTCCACCATTGGATTCCACCATGGATCAACATGAATCACAATATCAGCTGAAGTAAGATTAAGCCCTGTTCCTCCTGCCTTTAAACTGATTAAAAAGGCATTGATAGCAGGATCTTCATTGAATTTTTTTACTCTCTCCATCCGATTTTTTGTACTTCCATCCAAATATTCATAAGTTACCCCCGCATTTTTAAATTCGTCTTCAATAATTCGTAACATTTTTACAAATTGGCTAAATATCAACATCTTATGTCCAGAAGCTATTGCTTCCCTTACAATCTCTAAAAGCGCTTCTAATTTACCTGAAGAAATTTTTTCATCTAAATCCTGAAGAATCAGCTTTGGATGATTACATATCTGACGAAGTTTCGTTAAAGCAGATAATACAGTAATCTGAGAACGCAGAAAACCTTTTTCTTGTACAGCTGAAAGTACATCATGTCTAACTTGACTTAGAATTGTTTTATAGGTGTCTTCCTGTAGTTGAGTCATTGAAACTTTCGAAACCTGAACCATCTTCTTTGGAAGTTCTGTTAAAACCTCTGCCTTATTTCTTCTTAAAATAAAAGGTGCTACTCTCTGTTTCAACTCGTTTAATACATTAACATCAGCATGATCTTTAATAGGTGTGAGAAATTTTTTCTTAAAAGATGAATGAGTATCAAGATATCCCGGCATTAAAAAATCAAATAGTGCCCATAACTCTTCTACAGAATTCTCAATCGGTGTACCCGTTAAAATCAAACGATTCTCTGCCCGAATATTCTTCACGCTCTCAGCCCGCTTTGTACGGTAATTTTTTATATGTTGAGCCTCATCTAAAATACAATATACAAAAGATTTTTTCGTTAAAAAATCAATATCTCTACCGATGATGGAATATGTCGTAATGATTATATCGTAATCATCAATCTGTTCTTGTAAACGTTTGCGCTCTGCTGGATTTCCATAGTAAATAATATATTTCAGTGAAGGAAAAAATTTTTCTATCTCTTCCCCCCAATTATATAATAAAGTCCTAGGACAGATTACCAATGAAGGTTTATCAGAGTTTATACCTTTTATGAGAGTAAGCACCTGCACCGTTTTTCCAAGACCCATATCATCAGCCAAAATACCACTAAACCGATATTTATGAAGAAAGCGCAACCAGTTATACCCCGTTTTTTGATAATCGCGTAGTACGTTTTGGATTTCATCGGGAAGTTCTTGATCTTGAATTAAATTCTGGTTAGTAAGATCTTCGCGTAACTCATTATAAATTCGATCACCTTTAACATGAATTCCATTTTTATTAAATATATTCTGATAAAATAGGAGATTATAAAAGTGGCTCTGATAATTTTTTCGTTCTTTTTTCGCCAAATGCAAGTTTTCTTCGATCAGTCTACTCTTCTCATCGTTATATAAAACATAATATTGATTCCCAATCTGTATATAACTTTCACCCTGATTGTTTTTCTTTAATTTTTTTTGAAGTTCCTGATGAGTATATGTCTTTCCACCTAAATTATATGTCACTCGAAAATCAAACCAGTCAATACTACCTTCTGTAGAAATCTCAACAATCGGTTCTAACTCAATAAGAATGACCTCTAATTGATCGAATCTTTCTGTAGTACTTACCTCCCAATCTTCAGGCATATGCAAAAAACCGCTGGTAAGAAAATTTTGAATATCTTCCTGATCTTTGATTATAAAACAATCACGAGATACTAAAAAATTATTTTCTTCTAAAAAATCAATATATTGCTTTATTATTTCTCGATCTATACCATGCCATATATATGAGGAGGATTCAGATCGCTGATAAAGATTGTCATTCAAAATATCAAGAGTCTTACTTCCAATAACCTCTTTATCTTTAATGTAAATTCTAGCTTCACATATAATTTTTTCTTCTTGAAAATCTAAATTCATACATATTCTAGGAAAAAATTTGGATAACTCATATTTTTGTAATTCATCACCCAGCTGAGCCCCATATCGTTTTTTAAATTCTGGTAAAATCTCAAAAAGGAACTTCCCTTTATAATCTTCAGGAATATGTATTTCATTAGGAAGAGAATTTACTTCTGCTAAATTCACAGGATGAAGATAATCTTCTATTACTGTCCACCAAAAGTTTGGTAACGGATCCTTTGGGTTGCTGTAAATATTAAAGTTTTCTTCAATAAGCCGAATGTTAATCTTATCTTCTGTTCCTTGAACAGAAATACTTGGTTTAAGTACCGAACCTGCTTGAATTATCTTTCCGGTTTCGTGACAGATTATCTCTTGTTCCTTGATTAGATTGTATAAGAATGCAAAATTCCCAGAGCTTTTGGGAAACAGAACAGTTCCAATTGACCGACTACTTCTCGTTTCCGCATTTTTTAGATATTCAACCACTTGAAAACTTTCTTCCGTCAGTGGGAATGGCATTTCTGAATTTACATATGACCAATCCCATTTATTTGCTATATAATTAGTCAATTCTTTTAATTCATCTTCTAAAATTTCCAATTCAGAAAAGTTAATTGAGAAATTGACCATATTATTAGATAATAAGCCTTTAACTTTATATTTCAATGAAACAGGTTGTTGATGAGGATTATCAAAAAATTTTAGCAACTTATCAAAAGTGGGATTACTGAAACTCAATCCTTCATTCAGTTTTGGTAATGATTCTATGAAAAATTTAATCATAACAGCAACTTGATGTTTACACATCCAATTTTTATTAAATGGACAATTACAAAAACCCTTTAATTTCATGGAAGTATTTGTTGAGAATTCTAAATCTATATTAACTAAATATGGATCATTACCCTTAACAATAGATTTGATTTCATATGCATTATCATCTAATTTATATAGATTATATTCTACAACCCGGTTTTCTCGATAATACCTTTTTCCCCTTTCATATATGATAGATGGAACCTGAGCCTTAAACAATTCCAACATTTAAATTCACTCCCAACATAGATTCGCCTATAGTTTATTATCTATATATAATATTCAAATCTTATTCTGACCCTACGAAATTAATTATAACAAATTTTTTTAAAAAAGAACACCCATAAGGGTGTATTAAAGTCAAAATAATTAATAACTCAACTTTCGCAGTTCAAATACAAAGCCTAGTTTAATAACTAATAATAATAGTTCCCCTTTTAAGTCAGTACTAAACACTATCAAAAAACATCTAAGATTTCATATGAAATCTTAGACGTTTTTTTGTTAGTGTTTAGGTAATTTAATAATAAACTCAGAACCCAGTCCTTCTTCAGATTTGAAAAATATTTCACCATGATGAGTTTGTATAATATTATATGAGATTGCAAGACTTAAACCCATGCCCACAACATCATCTTTAACAGTAAAATTAGGATCAAATATTCGGGATTGTTGTTCCTTTGGGATCCCTTTTCCTGTATCCTTGATAACTAAATATACAAATTTTTCATCTACATCTGTCTCTATAAAAATATCTCCTTCTCCTTCGACAGACTGGATTGCATTTAAAATAATGTTCATAATTACCTGATTTATTTGGCTTGATACACAATTAATCATAGGAATTTTTTTATAATTTTTATGGATTTTTATACGTTGTTTAATTTTAGTTTCAATAAGATCTAACGCACTATCAATTCCTTCATGAACATCATATACTTGCCAATCTGCTTGATCTAGTTTAGTGAAATTTTGTAACTTGCCAATTACATCTACTATCCGTTTGCATCCTTTTATATTAATTTGATTTGCTCTTTTCATTTTAGCTATTAACTCTTTCATTTTTAAATTTTTTGCTTCTTCCATAGGTTCATTTAGATATTCTTCAAAAATATCTAAAATGATATCACTCATTTCCGTATTACTCTTTATGGCTCCAAGAGGCGAGTTGATCTCATGGGTAATGCCAGCTGTTAATTGTCCTAGTGAAGCCATCTTCTCTTTTTGAATCAATTGAAGTTGTAATGCCTCAACCTTCTCATTTGCCCGTTTTTGTTCAGTGATATCTTTTCCAGAATTTAATGTTCCTTTGACATTTCCATTTTCGTCACTTAAAACAACAGTTTGCCAACTAATAATTCTTTCTTCACCATTTTTTGTTATTACAGGATATTCATATGACTCTTCTGGAATAATCTTTCCTGTAATCATCTTTGTATATTTTTCTTTCAACTTATCTCGAATTCTCTCGGGTATAAAACTTTCATGCCAGTCTTTGCCAAGGAGTTCATTTTCACTATATCCCATGATTTTACAACCTTTTTTGTTCATTAAAGTAATCTTTTGTTCATCATCAAAGACTGCAAACATTACTCCTGCAACGTCAAGATACTGTTGTGCTCTATCTCTCTCTTCCCGTAATTCTTCTTCAAACTGTTTACGTTTAGTTACATCTGTATATGAGCAAACCATTCTTAAAGGTTTGCCATCCTTTGATCTGGTAATCACTTTTCCACGATCTAAAATCCATTTATATGTTCCATCTTTAATCTTAAATCTATGCTCCGTAGAATAATAAGGTGTTTTCCCTCGAAAATGTTTATCCATCTCTTCATATACTCGTTCTGCATCTTCTGGATGCAATCTATTCTCCCATTCCTGTAAATCATTCCCTACCTCATGGCTTTCATAACCTAAAATTCGTTTCCATTGTTCTGAAAAGAAGACCTCTTTTGTCTGTATATTCCAGTCCCAAACTCCATCTCCATTTCCTTCTAATGCAAATTGCCAACGTTCCTCACTTTTCAATAACATTTCATTACCCCATTTGGTAATAAAATAAAGCAAAATTGTACAACCAATTAAAGCAACATTATATTGAAAAAAAGAAACCGAATCAATTCCATCAAAAAAATACTCCTGATTTATATTAAAAGCTATAATATTAATCACACAGAGTGTCAATGCATATCTTAGAACAGTATTTTTATCTAAATAAAGTGCTACTAAAATCAGTGCTTGAAAAAAAACAAATAATGCTCTAAAATTTGCTACTCCATCAACCCAATGCAAATTATAATAGCTATATATTGTAATTGAAACGATTGCCATTTTTTTAATTGTATGAGGCGGACATTTTATTAAATACATAATTGTATAAGGAATCGCTAAAAATAATGCAACCATAAAACTACCTTTAAAACCACTAACCTGCATACCACCTAACAAATTAGCAACCAACCCTATAAGTATTACAAGACAAATAAATATCAAAATCGCAAAATTTGCCTTTTTAATGTATTTGAGTTGATTTTCATTCATTACTAACACACCCCTGTCTATTTCTTCGTTGGATATTAACCTCCTAATATAGTATTTCTTTTTAGAAATGTAATTTCCTGCAATGAAGGCGACAATTTTTAAAAATCTTTCAATATAAATTTTTTCTATACTCACTAAAAATATCTCTTCATACCTAATGTAAGCATGATTTCGCTCAAAACGTTATCTCATTGAATAATTAGCAACTACTTCTTGTTTAATTTCAGCGAATTTTGTGGATTTCCTTTTTTTATTTTGGAATTATGACAAAAGTATCAAAAAAAATTTATATCAATGAAGAGGATTAAATTATTTTTTGTAGAATTTTCTATAGAGAAATTTTATTAAAGGGGGAAATTATTTTGAAAAGATTTATCTTGGTATTTATATTGATCAGTGTTCTTATTTTAACTGGGTGTAATGAAGGAAAAAAACTTTCACCAAAAGAGTTTATACAAGCCTCTTACATAACTACGTCCACACTCGAAACAGATAAAATAGGTCAGACACTAAGCTATGATTTAGAACTCGAATTATCTCAAGAAGCTCGTGATTTAATTACTGGTATTTTACAATCTGAACTAGATACTTTTGGTCAACTACCTTTTTTCATGCTAATGCAAAAAAATATTAAAGGTAATTTAACTCTTGATCTCAAGTATAGCCAGGAAGCTTTGGAGTTTTTTGGAGAATTAAACGCTTCTTTTAATGCAGGTATGATAGGTCAAAGTTTTAAGACAAATTTCTTTGTCGATCCGAACACAGGTGGTGGCGTCTTTTATTCAATGGACCTAGATAGTGAAAAATGGAGTATTCTTGTACCTAGCTCTATCTTTCAAGAACAATTTAATACTCTTGAGATTGATTTAGAAGATTTATCTCAAATAAAAACTTGGGAAGATATGAAGAAAACCCTATCAGAATCTGAAATTGCATACATTGAATCTCTTGTCAAAATTTATATGGATAACTTAAATATCGTCAGTGATGTTTCTGAAGAAAGTATTAGAACAATAAAAGGAGAAATGTATTTAGCTCCTTTATATCTAGAAATGTTCAACTTATTTTTGGAATCAGATTTGTTAGAAGAAGATCACGAAAGTTATGAAAGTATTAAAGAGTTCAAAGAATCTGGTATACTTGAAGAAATTGAAACAAATATGAAAGCATACGCTGAAGATATTAAAATAGAAGTAACATGGGTAGCCAATGAAAAAACTATGGAAGTTTTAAGTTTAGGAATTGATTTTAAGATTGATAAAAATAATATAGCTATTCAAGAATTCAGTAAACTTATTGGATTAGAAGAAACTTTGGATGTAGCTTTAAATTTAAAAATTTCAGGTACTTTTGAAAAGTTGCCAGATGATACAGTAATCCGACCAGCTAATTTTACTACCGAATCTGAGAAAATGATAGTTAAAAAATATCAACAAATGAAACTTGAAGAAACCAGGTATATTATTGACATGTTAGGTGAAATGATTGAAGAATATTACATAGAATACAATGAATATCCCGAAACACTTGAGGAGGCTCTCCAATATAGCTTTGTATTCCAAATACCACAAGATCCTTTTACTTTGATGCCTTATAAGTATGAGGTTGATCATGAAGGCTATCAGGTTTACTCTGCTGGCGCAGATGGCAAATACCACACTGAAGATGATATTATTAAGTCAGGTAAATTCTAAGTGAACTCGTCCAGCTAAAGCTGAACATTGGGGCTTCAGTGGGGAATTCTACCCCCCACTGAAGATTAAAAACAATTCCCCCCGCTTATAGAAGTGGGGTCTTATCTCAAAAAATAAAAGGTTGGAACTTTTGTTCCAACCTTTTTAAGACTACAGTTATTTATTTTAGCCTGACACCTTCTTCTGTCAATTCAATAATTCTTTCTTTATAAAGCCCACCTATAGCCTTTTTGAAGGTTTTTTTACTCATATGCAGCATATCTTTAATCAATTCTGGTGAACTTTTATCATTAAGAGGTAGGAAATTGTTGTTTTCCTTTAACTTATCTATAATTATTTCTTTTGATTCATCTACGCCTTCTCTACCAGTTTTTCGGATACTAACATCTATTTTTTTATCTTCCCTGATCTTTTTTACATATCCGATAACACTATCCCCTATTTTCAAATCTTGATACATATCATTTTTATAAATCATACCTATATATTTATTATTTATAATCGTTTTCACACCTAAATCGGTAAATTCATAGATTAAGAGGTTTACCGTCTCTTCTTCTTTTAGATCAATTATCTCTTCTTCAATAAATTTATGTATTTTTGTTGAAGCGGTTATTCTCTTTGTGATTTTATCAAGATAAACTCTGACTATATATTTTTGACCTCTCATAATTTTCTGAGGTTGTTCATTGTATGGTAAGAATAAATCTTTATCTAATCCCCAATCTAAATACGCTCCATATCGATTCACATCTTTTACTTCTAAATATGCAACTTCTTCTACTTTTACTTTTGGAATTAAAGTTGTCGCTAATATCCCCTCTTTTGTGGTATATAAAAATACATTTAAAGTATCACCTATTTGAACCCCTTCAGGAACATATTTTTTCAGTAAAAGAATTTCTCCCAATTCTGATTTAAAATAAACTCCTGAATATGTCTCTTTCGTCACCTCTAATTCATTAAAATCACCGATCTTCAGCATTTGTTTACCCCTTTTCTAGTTTTTCTTATTTTATGTCATACTCTTACATGCTTATACCTGATAAATATATCATAATAACGGCATAGAAACAATAAGGTTTCTACTTTAATTTAAGTAAAAAGCCGTGCAAAGCACGGCTTAATAAGATTATTTATTCATAAGTTGTAACTGATAAATGACAATAAAGAGGGTCTTCAGAAAACTCTTCAACAACTACATAATAAATACCTGGCAAAAGATATTTATTTATACGTGAATAACAATCGTAATCTATATCATCATTATATCCAATTTGGTTATAATCTTCATCATACAGTGTTAAAACTGTATCACACCCTTGATAGTAATAACTGGTTTCAAAGGTGTAATTACCTTCACTAATAATCTCGACTACAATTTCATCTGTAAATCCAGCTGTTTCACTAATATCCATTTCCAATATACTTGTTTTAATAAGAGGTACAGCTTCTGGATCAGTTGTAAAAGTAAATGCACCATTTATCGAGCCATCTCCCTGACCTGAAAGCGATATAGCCATAGAATAATAACCATAATATTTATAAGCTTCTGCATAATAAATATCCCATTCATATTCTTTTCCTGGTATAAGATTTTCCTCTATATATTGGATACTTTCTTTATTATAGAAATTAACATCCCATACTGGATATTCATCAGTTGTTCCCCCCACATATAACTCATAATATATCTCATCTGCCATAATAGGACTCAAGTACCAGGTGAAAATTGGATTTAAAGATACATTCATTTCTCTATTAATAGGAGTTTCCAATGTAACATTAAATTTCTCAATCGGCTCAGTCCAGACAGCCTCTGACTTCATGCTCATTCCATCATCATCATATGCTGCTATTTTATAGTAAACTTTTCTGCCAACATTTAATGCAGGATCAAAATCATTATACCAGGGGTAAAATACATCAGCAATCTCCTCAAAAGGACCTATTGGGGAGAAGGATCTAAATACTTTATATCCAATCGCAGAATTTCCATCCTGATCATAACTATCGTCCCAGTCAAGTATCACTGCAATCGTTGAATCTTCTGGAGCAGAACAAATATTAAATTCTTTTCCGTTTATTAAAAGTATATTTGGATCTTCCGATTTGTTTAATCTTTCAAAAATTTGACCACGGTTTTCTCTATATAAGCCTAAACTCTCTCCGAAAGTAACCGCCATACATCCCCACCACTCTGGGGTTTCTGGAATAAAACCAAAACCAATTGCATTTTCAAATATTACTGGAATCTTCAATCTTGCTACATTATCATTTACATCATAGACCAGAATATCGATAAAACTCTCCCCATTTGCATAAAGAGCAGTATTTATAGTGAAACTAACAAGCTCGGTATCCTCTCCCACTATATCAGGTTCGAAGTCACCATGACCAATTCTGGCAACGATAAATTTTATTGCATTATCACCATTTACACTAACATTAATATCTACCTCACCAGATAAAATATCACCATTAACCACAGCATCTACATTTATAGTTGGAGGGATTACAGAATAAATATCGCTGAAAATCTCTCTCTGGATTATAGTAACAGAAATTTCACGGTTTTCGCAAGCTATGACATCTTGATATTTAGAACCAGCATAACCCTCTTTTGAGGAGTTTATCTCATATATATCAGGATTCACTTCTATAGAGAAATACCCATCTGCATCAGTCAAAATAGTATATGAATCAATCTCACCTATGATATTAATGGTAGCATATTCTACTCCTGATCCTCCTTGAGAATCTACTACATAGCCTTTAATGGATGTTGGTATTTCTTGAACAAATGCTACTTCTGCAGTTTCTCCAACAGTAACATTCACTTCTTCTTCAAATTTATATCCCCAAGCATTTGTAATAACTATATATATTCCACTTTCAAGATTGTAGATATTAGCATAACCATCTTCATTGGCTTTTACATTTTTAACTGTCTGGCCATTTTCATCTGTAACCAAAACGTCAACTCCAGATGCAGGATATCCACCTACTTCAACATAAACCTCAATATTTCCATACTTATTTAACACATTGCTATGTAATAAATTAACCAGATTAATTATTCCATAACCACTTTTCTCATCAAATCCATCGTCTTCAATATCCATAGCACTTGACTCTAATCTAGTCTTAATCTCAGAAACAGTTAGGCTTGGTTCTTCTCCCAAAAGAAGAGCAATAGCACCTGTTACATGAGGAGTAGCCATAGAAGTCCCATTCCAACTTTCATAGCTTTCACCAGGAATAGCTGAATAAATAGCGACTCCAGGAGCTGATACAGAGATATGACGTCCCATTGTTGAAAAATCAGCAATTTCTCCTCGACCATCGACAGCCCCTACTGAGATTACACCAGTGCAGGCTGCTGGATATTCAACTTCATTCTTACCACTGTTACCCATAGCAACAACAACCGCCACATTATTAACAATTGCATAATCAATAGCAGCCTGTAAAACCTGAGAATATCCTTTACCACCAAGACTTAGGTTTATTACATTAGCTCCATTATTAACAGCCCAGATGATACCGTCAGCAACACTATAATCTGTACCAAAACCATTTTCGTCTAAAACCCTAACAGGTAAGATATAACTTAATGGTGCAATACCTGCCATGTTATTTGCATTAATATTAGCTGCAGCAATACCAGCCACGTGAGTGCCATGACCATCCTCATCCCATGCAGCATCATAACCTTCTAGATCATTGAAAGCATTATAACCCGGTAATACCCTTCCACCTTCATCAAAGGTTCCATCAAATTCAGGATGTGTATAATCCACACCAGTATCCACAATTCCTATTGTTATACTATTACCTTTATTTATAGCAATATCAAAAGCATTATGTAAGCCTATTGAGATTGGACCCCATTGCCGTGAGTAGTATTCACTATCAGTTAAATCGAAATATTTTGCATAAATATAAACAGGTTCTACATAGTCTATATTTGCATATAATTTCATTATTTGCATAGATTTTACAAGACTACCTTTTAGTGATACATCAATGTTAACTTTATAAACTTTTAGTTCTTTATTTTCCGCAATAATTTTACCGTTAAAATCTTTAAGAATCTTATTCAATACTTCTTTATTCGTAGTTTTTATCACCACTTGACCAGGAACGTGCTTTGCTAAAGTGCTGTCTTTAACTGGAACTGTGGAGTCACCTTGATGATCTTTTTCTCCTCCTACCTGATCAACAATTTTTGTCGATGAAAACAAACTACAGCCTGAAATCATCAACATAACTACAAAAAAACCAACTACAATTGATAATGTTCTCTTATTCAACATTCCTTTTCAACCTCCTATTCAAAATTAGTTCTAAATCTAAACCAACCATTAATAGATCCAATATCCTGACCGCTAGTTGAAACAGCAAAAGAGTACTGGCTATAAATTGTAAATGCTTCAGCATAAACTATATCCCATTCATATTCCTTATCATCCTCAAGAGGGATACCATTATAATCTACTAAAATAGAATCATCTACCCATCCTTCCATACTTCTAAATCCATCAGTAACTCCTTGAGCTATCAAATAGTATGACTGGTTTTCACCAACTAACTGACTATTTCTCCACTCAAATGTGGGAGTTGGAGTTGTTATAATTGCCTCTTTTGCAGGTGATATTAGCGAAACATTAAAAGGTTCAAGTGGAATAGTATAAACTGGATCACTTAATTCGCTCTCAATTCCTTTATTGTAAGCGGAAACTCGATAATAAACTTCCTGTCCTGGTTCAAGAACTGCAGAAGTGTCTACAAAGAAACTACCAAATGTTGTAGCAATCAATTCATAATATCCATTTTCAAAGAAACTCCGATAAATTTTATAGCCCTCTGCATCGAAGTCCCAATCCCATTCAAGAGTAGTTGCGATCGTTGTATCATAGTCTTTAGCAAATTCTAAAATCTTACTCAAACCCTTATTATTTTTAATCCCATTATCTGATAAGATTATCTCTTCTTCACTAAACAATTTTAGTGATTGTCCGAAAGTAAAGGCCACCAACTCAAATATTTCAGGCCTAGTCAACTCTATATTTTCTTCACTATTTTCAATTATTATTGGTATGTAAGTTTCAACATAGTTATAATTCACATCATACATGTTTATTTTAATGAAATTAGCGCCATTTGGTAACAAATTAGTATCAATTTCTACTTCACAGTAATTGGTATCAGTAAAACTATAATCTGGTTGATATCCATTATGACCCACACGAATATCTATAATTTTAATACCAATATCTGATATTCCCTCAATTTGGAAAAGAATTAGTCCAGATAACGTTTCTTCTAAATTAAAAACTTTAATCGTAGGAGATTCACTAGACCAATCATGATAAAATTCTTCTCTCAAAGGAATATCTAAATTATCATAACTATGTTTATCTAGATATAAATCTTGAACTTTACTTGTGGCATATCCATCTTTAGTAATGTTCAGTTGATATATTCTTGGGTACACATTAAATGAAAAACTTCCATTCCCATCTGATGTAGAAGTAAATATTTTTCCAGTTTCATCAGATAAGGTAAAGGTAGCTCCTTGAATTCCAACACCACCTCTACTATCTACAACAAATCCTGCAATCGATACTTGAGCACCATCTTTAATAATAATTTCGTGACTCACTATATCAACAGCGCCAAAAGAATCTTTAACTTCGAGGATTACAGTGTAATTGCCAGGATTATCATAGATATATGTAACTTGATCACCAATTTTCTTTCCTATAGCGTAATCTATCTCCCATACTCCGTCTCCATTAAAATCCCATCGTGCAGCCAGATTTTGTCCATCCTCTGCATCATTACTACTCGAAGCATCAAATGTAACTGTCTCCCCAATATATACATCATTAGAACTGAAAGTAAATGTTGCATGAGGAGCAGTATTAGCATTTGACCTCACAGAAATAATTTTTGAATATCGATCTGTTTCATTCATAGAATCCCTTACTTCCAAAATCACTGAAAACTCGCTTTCAGATTGATAGGTATAAGTAACGGAATCAATAACTCTTTTTCCATTACTATAATCTATCTCCCATTCTCCATCTCCATTAAAATCCCATCTTGCAGCCAGATTGAGTCCATCCTCTGCATCATTACTACCCGAAGCATTAAAAGATACATCTTGATTAACCTCCGGTTCCAATGGATCAAAGACAAAATTTGCAGTAGGTAATGAGTTCAAAATTTTTGTTGGTGATCCACAACCAATTAATCCGATAACTGTCAAAAGACTAATTAATAATAAAAATTTTTTCCGCACCTTTTCTCCTCCTTTTAAGAATATTTTACCAATTTTTTACTTACACTTTAATCAATTCTACGCAATAAATGATAAAATGTATTAATATATTTAAACTCAATTAACACTTACTGTTAATTGTTCGACACTAAATTTAATTTCCCTTTATAATTATAAAATTTTTCTAATATTAAAATACATAGTTAATTTTACTAAATCAAATTCCATAAAAAAAATGCCAATAAGGATTAAATCTAATCCTTACTGGCCTTAATTAATTATTTGTTCATCAAAATGCAATAATAATTCCACCTTCGTTTGCATAAACACTACTTAATGCTGCCGTTTCAACAATAATAATATCTTTAAAATTATATCTTTTTAAGACTTCTTCCTTAAATTTTTCTGCCTTCTCTAGACAATTGCAATGAGCAATCCCTAAGATTTTTTCATCTAATTTTTCGCCTTTTTCTCCAATCACTTCTATAAGCCTTTTTAAAGCTTTCTTAGAACTTCTAATATTTTCAACAAGTTCAATAGCCCCATCATTTGCTCTCATAATCGGCTTAATGGATAACATAGAAGCAATCTTTCCTTTGAAAGCACTTATCCTACCTGCTTTGATTAAAGTATCCAAGGATTCTAAAACAAAATAAGTTTTCAATTCTTTTATATAAGATTTTACTTTATCTACAATTATTAGGGGATCTAAATTTTTATTTCCAAGCTCTGAAATCTTCAAACTTACCAAAGTCTCACCTACAGAAGCACTTAAAGAGTCAAAAACATGTATAAACTTATGACCAACAGTATCTAAAAACATATTTTTGGCTAAAATTGCACTATTATAAGTACCACTCAATTTTGACGACAAGGTAACAACAAATACACTTTCCATACCAGCGAATTTTTTCATAAAATCATGAGGAGATGGACTTGCTGTTTTAATTAAATCTTTACTTTCTTTGATTTTGTTTAGAAAATTTTTAATATCAAGTTTCTCATCATCTTTAAAAGATTCATCATCAATTTGGATCGTTAAGGGAACTTTATTAATGTGCAAACGTTCCATTAAATCTTTATTCGTATCACAACTACTATCAGCTACAATTTTAAACATCATTTTATTACTCCTTCCATTTCTCTCTAACTGTATTATTTGATAATCAAACTCAATTTCCTTCTAATAAAAAGAAAATTAATAAATATTTTTTCCTCTTATAAAAAAAGACCTCGAAAATTCGAAGTCTCTTTAAAGTCTAAAGAAAATATATTATCTGATTACCCATCTGCATTAATCTGTGTAATAAGTTCTTTTAAAACTTCATCAGCTTTATCATTATCAATCTGACATGTACCTGCAGCAACATGTCCACCACCATTATATTTAAGCATCAATTCCCCAATATTAGTCTTCGAAGTCTTATCAAAAATTGATTTACCAACAGCAAAAACAGTATTTTGTTTTTTAAGACCCCACATTCTATGTATAGAAATATTACATTTTGGGAAGAGTACATAAATCATAAAACGATTTCCACTATAAATAACTTCTTCATTTTGCAAATTTAACACAACTAAATTTTTATAAACTGTTGAGCATCTCTTAATCTGCTCTTTAAATTTCTCTTGTTGTTCAAAGAAAAGCTCAGTTCTTTCGCGTACATCAGGTAGTTCCAAAATTTCTTCAATAGTATGGTTTTTACAGTAATCAATCAAATTCATCATTAAATTATAGTTAGAAATTCTAAATGTTCTAAAACGTCCTAAACCTGTTCTAGCATCCATGACAAAATTGAGTAATGCCCAACCTTCTGGATTAATGATATCCTCTTTTGTAAATTGAGCTGAATCACCTTTATCTACAGCCAGCATCATTTCTTCAGAAATATTTGCGAATCTTTCTTTCCCACCAAAATAATTATATACTACTCGCGCAGCTGATGGCGCTTCAGGATCAATAAAATGATTCTCTCTTGGACCAACATTTCGAATTGTTTCACTTAAATGGTGATCAAATGATAAATATGCATCTTTTACATATGGTAAATTGGTAGTAATATCATTTGCAGTAATCTCAATTTTTCCATCTTGAACATCTTTTGGATGTACAAATTTAATGTCATCAATCATATCTAACTCTTTTAATAAAACTGCACAAACAAGTCCATCAAAATCGCTTCGGGTTATTAATCTATATTTGCCCTGGGCAGTCAAAATACACACCTCCAAAGTTATTTAGTTCATGATACAAGCAGTAAGTTACTTGAATTACAATCTCACCTGCCACTTAAAACATAGACAAACGTCTATGTCAAGATTTTTCCCTGTTCTTAGTGTCCAATTTCACCTTTTAATGGCTACTTTTGTTTGCTATAACACTCCAAGGGCGTAAATTCCCGACTGGCCATCACATATACAGACTTTTTTTATTTAAGCTACTGTATATTCATTGCATTTAGCTAGGTTAATCGAAGCATTTAAATCTCTATCTATGACAGCTCCGCAAT
>DAOVRZ010000107.1:0-19817 GCA_030627905.1 Halanaerobiales bacterium | reverse complement strand
GCTGATACATTCACAACAATTATGTCTTATATCGGAACTGCTAATAAACATAAAATCGATGCTTTTACTGCAATAAAGGCGGCAGTAACTAATCAGTCAAAAGCTTTACTTTTTAGTTAGCGACTGAATAGTTACGAATTAAGATACATAAATATAAAATAAATGTTTTATGAAAGGTTTAATTAAAGAAAAATCAAATTTTTGCAGGAAATCAGGTTGTATAAAGAGAAATATTTCCTTAGTAAGCTAATTATATATAAGGGAAGATTTAATTGAGGGGGATATTTTTATGAAAATTTTTTCATCAGGAATGAATAATATAGTTTATGGATTTACTTTTGCACCAAAAGTTTCTTATGAAGAATTAAAAAAAGTTGTTGAAAATAATTTTGAAAAAGATTTTAAAAAGATGTCTTGTGAATCAAAAGAGGAGCTAATATCTTTTTCCGATGAAAATGTATTTTTATTATTTAAGACTGATAAAGTTCAAATTGGTTTTATTAAACAGTCTTCTTTTGAAGACATAAAAAAAATGATTAAAAAAGTAAAAGAAGTTTTAGTTAATTCCTTTAAAATTAAAAAATGCAAAAGAATAGTTTGTGAATTACAAGCACATATATCGTCAGAGGTCGCTGACACACAAAAGTTATTTTTTAATAAGTTTCTTAAACATAAAGAGTCAGATTTAAATGAATTGTTTGAAATGAAAATTAATAAACCTGGAGTTTCTTTTAATTTTGAGTCTCCTGATGAAAATTTATTAGTTAAATTAGAAAAGAGTTTTAAATTAGAAGAAGGATTATACATAAAATTAGAATATGTGTACATAACTAAGATAGATATTCAAGAAATAACAGGATTGTTTGACAAATATGAAAGTTTGATTGAGCATGCTTTGGAGTTAATCTTTTGAGTTAAGACCCCCACTTCTATAAGTGGTGGGAATTGTTTTTAATCTTCAGTGGGGGTAGAATCCCCTACTGAAGCCCCGATGTTCAGCTTTAGCTGGATGAGTTCACTAGAAATTGAAGGGAATGATTTTATGCTTGCTCAAAATTTTTTTTTGGATGACCTAAATTCAAAAAAATATAAGGATATTGTTCCTCTTTATAGACCTATTCGTGGGTTTGCACAGGATTTCTTTTGTGGAAAGAACCAAAAATTCTATGCTTTAGAAGATTTGAATGGAACTAAAGTTATAAATAGAAAATTAGGTTCTTCTCGAGTTTGGGTTTCTCCAATGACTTATTTTAATAAAGGAAAATTACATGATGATGTTGTAGTAATGAAAAAAGAGATTTTTGATGAACTAGAAAAAGATTTTGCTTTATTGATTGAACGGGTATCAATTTTTGAAGATAGTTATAAAAGTTTAAATAAGCGATCTCTAATAGATTTTTTAGATTTGACAAAAGAATTTAGTTTTCCAGTAGTCATAATATCTAAAACACCATGCTATTCGATTTTATCGAAACTAAATATGTGTAGTTTTTTTAGGGAAATTTCTATGAAAAATTGGGTTAATAAATATATTCCTGAAAATCATTTATATATCTTTGTAGAACATGCTTTAGGAATTGTTCATCGTGATGGATGGACTGAGATTATTGACGGGGAGAAACAGGTTAATTTTATTATGTCACCTTTTATTCGAAATTTTTCTATGCTTCAGGGATATGAAATAGAACCTGGAGGTGAAAGGTTTGAGTGAAAACTTGAAGTATGCTATTCCTGTAATTGTTACGATAATTATTTCGATAGTTACTATAATATATAATCAAAAACACAACAAAAAGATTAATAAAATTAAAAATATTATAAATGTTTTAAAACGTTTTACTAAACAATTTAAAATAATAAAGCAACCTATTGAAAAATATGAAGATATTTCTGATTACTTTATTTTTAAAGAAACTCTAGAAGATATAAAAACAGATTTTGATTATGAAAATATCCCTGAACACTTTAAGAAAACTATTTCTAATATTGAAAATAAAACAAATAATTATAGATCAGAAAGAAGTAAATCTTTAAACATTATAAAAAGTTACTTACCTCAGGATCTCAATAATAACTTTCTTAAAAAGGAATTATTAATTAGGGAGGATAGTGAGGCACATTTTCAAGAGGCAAGTAATAAGATCGCGGTGGAATTGCTAAAAGGTTCAAAAAGAAAAGATTTTATTAGTGACTATCAGAATTTAGAAAATTTAAGAGAAGTTTATGGAAGAAAAAATCATACTCCTATTAAAGAGTATGAAAATACTTCGCTATTAGTTAACCAAAAATATGAAATTAATACATTTTGGGAAACAAGAAAAGATTTGATTCAAGATATTGATGATCTTGTTGAAAAAGTACATAGTTTTGAAAATAAACCGTCTTTAAGGGATAAATAAAAGCCTTATGTTAAAATTAAACATAAGGCTTTTTGATTATATTTTTAGTTCAAGAACATCTCCATTATTCACATAGTCAGTAAACTTTGCATCTTTTCCATTAATCGTTATAACAAGTCGATTTGATAAAGAGTCAGGAACTTTGTAATTGATAAAATTTAAAATATGATTGAAGGAGATAGGCTTTGGACGACAGATGATGTTATCTCCATTTTCGATTTTTGTATCAATAGTGACTTCCTGATAATTTCTCCTGATCTCCCAATGGTTGGTTGGGATAGATAAATTTCGACCATTGAAGGTTACTTCAATATCAAGACTTTGATTGTTTTGTTGTTGTAAATCTTCAATTGTTAGTTTATCTTTACTAAGTGGAGTGATTTTAATCTTGCTTCCATCTGAAATAGGCATATCAAGATCAATATATTCTCCATTGATTTTAATGTCATATTTTCCAATTTGCATTGAGATTTGTCGATCATTGAGCGAAAAAAGAATTTCCCGGGAAATTAGAGCAGTTGCTGGAACTTCCATAAATTCCAGAAGAGCTTTCCGATAAGTTTCTGTAGTGATGACCTTAATTTCGGCCCGATCAATAACTGGAGTTTCTGGTTCGGCAGATTTATCATTCATCAATATCTGAGTCAGAATCTGATGTGGAGCTTTATTGATAAAAATGGTTTTTGGAGCAGTAAATTCAACAACATCCTGTACAAGAGCAAAGCCAGGTTTCCCATCTTTACCAGGTTCAAAAATTATTTCATCATCATTTTGAATAGGAGTATCATAAGTGGCTGACTCACCATTGACTTCAAGGAGTCCAAGTTGGCCCATAGTACCTTTAATAGTTTTTAATTTTCCATTAACTTTGATGGTTAATGCCATACCAGGTCTACCATAAAGATTTTGAATACCATAATTAGAAGATAAAAGCGCATCTGAGACAGTAGGCACTCCTAGTGAGAACAAGTCGATACGTTCCCCATTTAGCTTTATATCAATAAATGTGCTTGTGTTAGCATTTTGATTACAAGTTACAGCAATCCCTATTGGTGTAACAGCTTGGGTGCTGGTCAGATTCGGAATTTCACCCTTTATACCTTTAATATCTATTGCTTGTTTCACCCCTACACGATTGGAAGGGAGTTGTAGCTTTTCAGCTAATTTTTGAGTTATAAAGGGACTAAGACTTCCACCACCTATACATAATACAGCCTGAGGAGATTTCTGGTTTAATGCTAATATTTCATCCCCGATAAGCTTTGCAAGTTCTTCTACTGGTCTTTTTAAGACAAGAAGAGCTTCATGAGATTCAATTTCAAGTGTGCTTCCTAAAATATCTTTTATCTCAATTTTTTCCTGAGATGTGATAGAACGTTTGAGTTTTTCACTTGTCGCGTAATCTAGAAGATAATGTTCAGCAAGAGCTTCTGTTATCTCATCACCTGCTACAGGAACCATAGCATAGGCAACAATTGCCCCCCCTTGAGTAATGGCAATATCAGAAGTACCAGCACCGATATCTACTAAAGCCAGATTAAAATTATGCATCTCTTTTGGAATAACTACATTTGAGGCAGCAATAGGCTCTAAAGTCATATGATGAACAGTTAAATCAGCATGTTGGATTACTGTAATCAATGAGTCAATAACAATTCTTGGTAAGAAAGTAACGATGAGGTCAACTTCGATCTTTTTACCTTTTTGTCCAATTAAGTTTCCTAAATGCATATCATCTAATCGATAGGTAATTACACTATATCCAACAAAATGATAATCTGTAGGATCATGAATCTCTTCTTTAGCGAGTGTTTTTTGTGCGATCTGAACAGCTGCTAATTCTAAAGTATTGATATCTTCAGCAGTGATTTCTCTTTTCTGAGATAACTCTATATAATGAGTTTGTTTCACTGTTTTTAGGGCACGACCAGCAGCAGCAACTGCAGTTTTTGTTAATTTCTGACCAATTTTTTCTTCGAGTTTTGTTTTAATCTCCTGAACAACACGAGCAACTTCTATAACATTATGGATTTGCCCGTCTAACATGGCACGGTTTTCGTGTTCAAGAACTTCTGATGCGATAATTTCTAACCCTTCAGGGGTAGGAGTTAGAACTAAACCGACCACAGTTCGGGTACCAATATCCAGAGCAAAGAGTAAATTTTCATTAACCAATTTATAACCCCCCTTGACAGAAAGTAGTCACAACTAACATATTTCGACTTAAGCTAGAATTTCTCCTGCAAAAAGGGAAACTGAGAGAAAGGGCGTATTAATAAATTAGAAATATTTTGGAAGGAAGGTGGAAAACATATGAAAATGATTTATCTTTTGAGTTAAGACCCCCACTTCTATAAGTGGTGGGAATTGTTTTTAATCTTCAGTGGGGGTAGAATCCCCTACTGAAGCCCCGATGTTCAGCTTTAGCTGGACGAGTTCACTTAAATCAGGCAAAATTTAAAGAAATTCAAGGTAAAATTGATACCGCGATTATTCCGATTGGTACAATTGAAGCTCATGGTGAACATTTACCGTTAGGTACAGATGTTTTGATTCCTGAAGGATTAGTAGAGCGCATAGAGGAGAAGATGGGAGAGAGTATTGATTGCTCCTTCGGTTAATTATGGGCATGTCTGGACATTAGCGGCTTTCCCTGGTTCTGTTAATATCTCTACAGAGGTTCTATCAAAATATATTTATGAGATTGGTCGTTCTTTGATTGATTTGGGTTTTGTAAATATTGTTTTATTAAATGGGCATGGGGGAAATATTCCAGCCTTTGCTATTGCTGGAGAGATGTTGGCTGACTACGGTGGACAAGTCATAACTTTCAATTGGTGGATTGATTTTAGGGATGAGGTTCTTGAATTCTGTGATGGTCAGGGTCATGCAGGAGAAGATGAAACGTCTGCTGCTTTAGCGGTTGCTGAAGAGTATTGTGATATGAGTTTAGCTAAGAGAAATATGAATAAACTGATTGCTAATATTAAGAGAAAAGATATTGGTAAGATTAGTTATGAATATGGTTTATCTGGTGATGCTACTAAAGGTACAAAGGAGAAGGGTGAGAGGATGTTGGATAGGGTTGCAGATAGAATGATGGAGATTTTGGAGCAGATTTGGGAGGGGGATATTGTTGGGTAATTTTAAGTTTAAAGAGAGGGTATAGAATGTCTTCTCTTTAAAAATATATAATGCCAGCGGGAAAAGGAACAATTTAAGGTGATGTTGAAGTTTAATATATGTGAAGGAGGTGGAAATATGAGTTTTATGAAGAGTGAGTTACAGTTAATACAGCAGACTTTACTTAGGGAAGACATTATTTGAGTAAAAAATTTGAAGGAAGACTATATCATAAAATTAAGTTCTTTATATAAAGATATATATAAATATTCTGATGATAAAGATAAGTTAAGGGAATGAACTATCCTCATTTGAAAGAAACACAAGTCATTGATTTGATTCGGGATTTAGTTAATCAATTTCAATATAATTATCTAAAATGCAGAATTGTTTTAGAATCGAATGATATTCCTATAATGAAAGTAGATCCAATTCTATTACAGAGAGCTATTTATAATATAATGCTTAACGCAATTGAAGCGATGAACGAAAAAGGAATCATTAGAATTAGAGTGGAAGTTATTAAACAAAAATTACTAATCAGAATAATTGATAATGGTCATGGTATTAAACCTGGATATGAAGAGAAAATCTTTCAATTAGGATATACTACACGTGGAGAAAGCAGAGGTAAAGGTTTGGATCTTGCTATTGTTTCGCGTATTATCCGGGAATTACATAGAGGTTCAATCAAAATCGAAAATAACCCAAATCAGGAGGGTGTAATTGTTACATTAGAAATCCCGATTGATTTGCAGGAAGAAGAGGTGGAATCGAATCGGGCGAATGATAAAGATTCTTGTAATTGATGATAATAAAAGTTTTCGCCAATCCCTTCAAATCATTTTAGGTGACTTAGGATATGATTTGGATTTTGCTAAGGATGCTGAAGTAGGCAAGGCTAAGATTTCTCAGGATTCTTATGATATAGTTTTATTGGATTTAAAATTACCAGCTGAACGGGAAGGATTAGAGGTTTTGGAGTTTATAAAAAAATTCAATAGCGATATAGTTGTAATTATGATGACAGGATATGGAGATGTTCCAACTGCTGTGAAAGCAATAAAATTGGGAGCAGAGGATTTTGTGGAGAAAGATAGTGATTTTGATGATCATTTAGTGGTTAAATTAGAACGAATAACGGAGAGAATAATTTTATTAAAAGATCGTGAAGATTTGATACATCTCTTATGGGAACAAACATTGAAAGAAAATGATAGACAGTCAAAAGGAAAACTTTTAGAGCAATTATGCACATCAATTTTTAAAAGCATACCGGATTTGACATATTAGGTGCAAATCTTATTACTGAAAGTGAAGAGATTGACATAATGATTGGAAATAATCGAGCAGAATCTTTTTGGGTTAATCAAGGGTCTAGTATTCTTGTTGAATGTAAAAATTGGTCAGCTAAAAAAGTTGGTAAAAATGAGTTTGTACTGTTTAAGGATAAAATTGCAAATCGAAGTGGACGAAGTAAGTTAGGTTTTTTGGTGATTACAGGTAAATTTGCTGGAACGATTACTACAGAGTTGGTTCGCTCAAGTAGTTCTGAGATTCTAATTGTTCCGATAGATGGTGATCAGTTAAAGGAATTAGTATTTTCAAAAAATCGTATAACACATCTTCAAAATTACATTAATCAAACTTTACTGATTTAAAATTTTCATTATTGTATTTTGAAGGGCCAGATTATCTGGTCTTTTATCGACTTTAAAAGCCTTTTAGGAGGAATCGCTTTGAAAAAGAAAATGTCAGTTAACCCTCAAGAAGAATATTTAAAACGCAAAGAGCATTTTACAAAAATTTTTAATAGACAAAAGAAATTCTTTACACGTTTAAGTAACTTAAGAATTCTAGTCTTTATTTTAGGAATCGGAGGCTCGATTTATTTATTTTTTCTCCAACAATATCGTTTAAGTGGTGCATTTTTTATTGTTTCTTTTATTTTGTTCCTATTTTTAATAATAAAACACGAAAAGATTCGCCAAGAGAAAAATCGAACCTTTCACTTAATTGAGGTTAATCAAACTTCACTTGATAGACTAGCTGGAAAGTGGACACAATTTCCGGTTGATGGTAAAGAATTTATAGATTCTGATCACTCTTATTCACTTGATCTTGATATTTTTGGTCAAGGGTCGTTATTTCAATGGATTAATACGACAAATACGTATTTCGGAAAATTATCGCTAAAAGATTTATTGACACATCTTGATAAGGAAAGAGCACAAATTCGAAAACGACAACAAGCAATTGCAGAATTAGCAGAAAAACTTGATTGGCGACAGAGATTTCAAGTTGAAGGAATGTTTTCACAGACGAGAACTAATAATCCAGCTCGATTGATTAATTGGGCAGAGAAGAAAGAAAAAATGTTTGATAAGAGTTGGAAAGTTTATTTGTTATGTTTCTTGCCTGTTACCACAGTCATTTTGGCTTTCCTAGCGTTTACAATGCCTGAAGTGCCAAATTCAACTCCTTTAATACCGCTTTTGATTCAATTGGTCATCATTGCTTATGGCTACAAAAAGATTAATCATATCTTTGATGCTACATGTAATTATAAAAAAGTTATTAAAATTTATCAGTGCCAGCTAATGCTCCTAGAATCAGCAAAATTTAAATCTAAATATTTAAATGATCTAAAAAGCGATCTCTTTAATAGGAAAGGTCATCTGGCTTCCATACAGATTAAAAACTTAGGAAAAATAGTTGATATGATGGAATTGCGTTATAACCCTTTATATCATTTTATCCTTAATTCAATCTTTTTGTGGGACTATCAGACTTTGATAGCACTTGAGAAATGGAAAGATGAGTCTGGAAAATATCTACGTAATTGGTTACAAGCAATTGGGCAAATAGAAGCATTATCAAGTTTGGCTATAATTCGCCATGATCATCCGGATTGGGGATTTCCAGAGATTGTTGATGAGAGATATTTTTTTTCATCTAAAGAGATGGGGCATCCATTATTGTCTAATGAAGATCGAGTTTGCAATGATCTGAATTTTCAAGGTGCCGGAAATATTTTAATTATCACAGGTTCGAATATGTCAGGAAAGAGTACCCTTCTTAGAACGGTTGGGATAAATTTGGTTTTAGCTTATGCAGGATCAGTAGTTAGTGCAAAAGAGTTTAAGTGTTCAGTTATGGATATTTATTCCTCTATGAGGGTGAATGATAATTTAGAAAAGAGTATCTCTTCTTTTTATGCCGAACTTTTGAGAATCAAGATGATTATTGAAGCATCAAAAAAAGGAAAACCAATGATCTTTCTTTTAGACGAGATTTTTAGAGGTACTAATACTAAGGATAGGCATATAGGGGCTAAGACGGTGCTGAGAAATTTAAGCAGAGAAGGGGTTATGGGATTGGTTTCGACCCATGATCTTGAATTAGGAGATTTGGAGATGGAGAAGAGGTTGGAGATGAAAAATTATCATTTTCGAGAAAGCTATGAAGAGGATAAGATCATATTTGATTATAAATTGCGTGATGGTGTTTCTACAACTTCGAATGCGATTTATTTGATGAAAATGGTGGGGATAGAGATATAGTTTAAGGTAATTAGAACTTTTATGAATGATATTTTATTACTTGATTAATTAAAAAGGAAGGAATTCTATAGAAATTAACGAAGTTAAATGTAAACATTCTTATGAATATACTTAACGACAAAGAATATGTTTACCAACAGATGCCCTCGAATATATTGTTCCTCTAAATTTTTAAAATCAATTTACTGATTGAGAGGAGAGAAAATATGCAAAAAAGAGCTAAAGAATTGTTGAGGGATATGTTTGGTTCTGAAGCTAGTTTTTATAAAGGACAATGGGAAGCAATTGACTCAGTTCTTAGTGGAAATCGAACATTAGTAGTACAGCGCACTGGCTGGGGTAAAAGTATAGTATATTTTATTGCTACAAAATTGTTACGAGAAAATGGATCTGGACTTACGATTTTAATTAGTCCATTGTTATCTTTGATGAGAAATCAGATTGATGCAGCAGATAGGCTTGGTTTAAATGCAGTCTCGATTAATAGCACAAATGAAGAAGAATGGGATTGTATAGTGGAGAAGTTACATCAAAATGACTGTGATATTTTATTGGTTTCACCTGAACGATTATCTAATCCAAAATTTAAAAATGATGTATTACCTTATATTGAAAAAGGAATAGGGATGTTTGTAGTGGACGAAGCACATTGTATTTCAGATTGGGGTCATGATTTTCGCCCTGATTATCGTCGAATTGTTAGAATAGTAAATAATCTGCCTTCAAATGTTCCAGTTCTTGCAACTACTGCAACCGCAAATGATCGTGTTGTTAGTGATATTGAAGAACAGTTAGGATCTAACCTTGTAACGCTCAGAGGCCCTTTGATAAGAGAATCTTTGAAGCTACAGACTATCAAGCTAGCTGATCAATCTGAAAGATTGGCTTGGCTTTCTGAGAATCTTCCTAATATCGAAGGAACAGGAATTATTTATTGTTTAACAGTTGCTGACTGTAAAAGAGTGGCAAAATGGTTAAGATATAAAGGCATAGAAGCTTATGAATATTATGGTGGAAAAGATAATCGTGAAGAGTTAGAAGAAAAATTGATGAATAATGAGATAAAAGTACTTGTTGCTACTGTTGCTTTAGGTATGGGCTTTGATAAACCGGATTTGGGTTTTGTTATTCATTATCAAAGACCAGGTTCATTGGTTGCATATTATCAACAGATCGGTCGTGCGGGTAGGGGCTTAGATAGTGCTTACGCTATCCTTTTGAATGGTAAAGAAGATGATGATATTCAAGATTATTTTATTAGTAGTGCATTTCCTGGTGTAGATGAAATGCGTGAAGTGTTAAATGTTATTGAAAGTTCTGATTATGGCTTGAAACTTTCTGAAATGATGCAGAATTTAAACTTATCTCCAAGTAGGATAAAGAAATGTTTAAAAATGCTTGAAATTGATGGGATAATTACAAAGGATGGTAGCAAATACGTTAGAACCTCAAATCGTTGGTATCCAGATTTTGAGAA
Organism: Halanaerobiales bacterium; assembly: GCA_030627905.1. Classification (GTDB taxonomy): domain Bacteria; phylum Bacillota; class Halanaerobiia; order DY22613; family DY22613; genus JAGMES01. The sequence continues at coordinate 9,255 of DAOVRZ010000107.1, read as the reverse complement.
AAGTGAAGAAATTACTGCATTAAGAAGGCATGAATTACAGCGAATGCAAGATTTTGTTGAATTAGATTCATGTCTGATGAGGTTTATCTCTGAAGAATTAAATGATCTTCATGCTGAAGATTGTGGTAGATGTACAAATTGTGCTGGTATTAAATATTTTTCTGATCAAGTGAGTCAGCAAGAGGTTATTGAAGCGATTAAATTTTTGCGTGGTGAATTCCTTACTATCAAATCAAGAAAAAGATGGCCTTATGGGGAAGTAGGAACCGAAAGTGGGAATATTTCTGTAGATGAGCAAAATCAAGAAGGAAGAATTCTTTGTAGATATGGTGATGCAGGTTGGGGATGTTATGTGCACGATGGTAAATATATTAATAAATATTTTAGTGATGATCTTGTGAATGCTGCTGTTGAATTAATTCTAAATTGGGAGTTTGAGTCAGTTCCAACTTGGGTAACTTGTGTTCCTTCTAATAATCACACTGAACTTGTTCCGGATTTCGCTCGAAGAGTAGCGGAACAGCTTAAACTACCATTTATTCCTTGTCTAGTTAAAGTAAAGGAAAACGAGGCTCAAAAGGAAATGGAAAATGGATTTCAACAGTCCAGAAATGTTATTGATGTTTTTGAAGTGGAAGGAGAATTTCTAGAAGAGCCAGTCTTACTTATAGATGACATGGTTGATTCGCGTTGGACATTAACTGTTTGTGGAATGAAGTTACGCAGAGCAGGAAGTGGATTAGTTTATCCATTTGTTTTAGCATCTATAGCTGGAGGTGATTAAGAATTTATGAAAAATGGATTTTCAAATGATAGTCAAGTCATACTACTCTTATGTTTGAATCTAGGAATTACAAAAAAAAATCTTAACATACCGAAATCACTTACTCTAAGTGAATGGAATAAACTTACACTAAAGTTACAAAACTCAGAAATGCAAAGACCTAGTTCATTTCTAGAAACAACCCCTAAATATTGGAAAAAACAACTCAACTTAACTGATGGACAGGTTGAACGGATACAACAATTATTAGCTCGTGGTGGGCAAATAGGAATAGAACTTGAAAGATTAAATAGTTTAGGAATTTGGATACTGACACGAGCAGAAGAAACATATCCTAAAAGGTTAAAACAATTATTAAAATTTAAATCTCCTGTGATTCTTTTTGGTGCAGGAGATAAAAAACTGTTGAATGCAGATGGGGTTGCTATCGTTGGTTCACGTGATGTAGATGAGAAAGGAACTCATTTTGCAGAGATATTAGCAAAAAAATGTACTAAAGAAGGATTAACAGTTATATCTGGAGGTGCACGTGGGGTTGACTCTATAGCACAAGAATCTGCTATTTCTGAAGGTGGTAAGGTTATCTCAATTCTTTCTCATGGAATGGAAGCTAATATAAAAAAACGTTACTATAGAGAAGGGATTCTTTCTGGAAACATTTTGATTTTATCTGCTGAACTTCCAAGATCACGATTCAAGGTTTATTCTGCCATGAACAGAAATAAATATATTTATGCTCTTTCAAAATTTGCTGTAGTGATCTCATCTTCATTAGAGAAGGGTGGGACATGGACTGGAGCAATGGAAGATCTTAAAGAAAGATGGGTTCCATTGTTCGTTCGGGCAGGAAATCAGGTTCCTTCTGGAAATAACCGTTTGATAGAATTAGGTGGAATTGCATTGGATACTGAAGTATTATTAAATAGAGAAATTCAATTGCATCAATGGTTTGCAAATCAAGAATGGCAAAAAAAAGAGAAAGATGTTAAGAATATTTCTTTTAAAAAAATGAATCAGAAGAAAGATCATGATGTAGAGCAAATCAAATTATCAATCGGAGAACCTCCTACTTCTGCAAAAGTACTTATATCTTCGAATGAAATTAATTTATCTGAGGATTGTGATTTATACCCTATTGTCTGGCCTCATATTGAAAAAATTCTATCAAAGCCTTTTCGAGAGACAGAGTTAAAAGAAATATTGAATATTAGCCTTTCTCAATTACAATTCTGGCTCAAACGTGCAATTGATGAAAATAAAGTAGAAAAACTTTCGAGACCAGTTCGGTATGTCGCCAGTAATTATGCTAATATAGAAAAAAAAATTTAAGAAAGACGAATTAATAAACTAGGCTGTTGAAGGGGCTCAACAGCCTAGTTTTAACATCTCTAACCAATTTGGATTGACTTCCCAATGGAAGATCATCTGATTATTGGAACCTTCAACCCTATATCTTCCTACAGTTTTAATACAGCCGCATCCTGCTTTTTCGCTTCAACCATCACATCAAAAGTATAATCACTAGCTATCTCTAGAAATGTTAGAAAATCATCTGCATTGATAAAGCACATCTTTTATTAAATATGAAGAATCATCATTTTCAATTGCTATACGCTTCTGTACTGATTCAGGAAGACGGTGAAAGTTGCTAATGAAACGCTCTAATGCTTATTCTTTATTACCGTAAACTCCCCCAACATGAACAACCATAATAGCATTTTCATCCAACCCCATAGTAGTTATAACTTTATCGTGATAGATGAGATCTTGGATGGCGTTTTGAAAATTTTTTAATGATAGAACTTATGCAGGCATATCTAAGACCAATATTGCTAATTCAAATGACATTTAAAAAACCCCCTAGAGATGGATTTATTTTTAAGTATAGTATATGTATTTGAATAATTATAAATCAATATTACATACTTCACTAACTAATGTTTCTAAAAAACTTAGCAGGAATTTTTCAAAATATATTGAATAAATATACTATTACGAATTATGCAAACGTTTGCATATAAAAGGGGGAAAAGAAAGATGTCGAGAAAGCTTTTGTTATTGGTGCTTTGTTCAATTATTATAATTGGTATGGTAACTGTGCCAGTTCAAGCAGGATCAAGTACTCCAATTCCTGAGAATCAAGTACGTTTAAACTATATTCGTACAGATGGAGAATATGACGGATGGGGTCTTCATCTGTGGGGTTCTGGCTATGATGGTCCTGCTATAGACTGGGGTGCTCCGTTCTCTTACAGTGCAATTACTGACTATGGTGTTTATTATGATATTCCAATTAAACAAGGCGAAAGTGACTTAAACTTTATTATTCATCGAGAAAATGCGAAAGATCCAGATGGAGATCGTAAATACCCAAATCCAAATGATAATCAGGAGATATTCTGCGTAACAGGAGATTCAACTGTTTATCTAACCTTAGATGAAGCTTTGACAGCAGTAGGAATAGAAAAGTTAGATATTCCAATGATTCAAGATGGACATGTGCGTTTACATTATTACCGTTTTGATGAAAATTATGAAGGATGGGGATTACATCTTTGGGGTGAAGGTTATGTTGGAGAAGCAGTTGACTGGGCAAACCCTGTATCTGCTACAGGTGTTGATACATATGGGGTTTTCTGGGATATCCCATATAAAGAAACAGGAGATATAAATTTCGTCATTTACAAAGGGAATGAAAAAGATACATCAGCTGATGGGAATTATCAAGATCCAATGCAAAATAGTGAGCTTTGGGTTGTGTCGAGTGACGAGGTTACATATGCTAGTCGTTTAGCTGCTTTGAAAACAATGAGTAATGAAATTGACAGTGCTATTATTGTTGGCTCACGTGAGATTGAGATTCAACTTCGTGCTGCTATTAAAGATCCAATTAGGATTAAACATGGCAAAAAGATTATTCCAGTAGCTAAGTTGGATATGGATAATGAGCCATTTTATAAGGTTATTGTTCGAGATGACTTAGATTTGACTAAGAATTATACTGTAGAGATTGGAAAATTAACATCTGAAATGATCTTGAGTGCAGAAGTGATTGATGAGAATTTTGTTTATGATGGAGAACTAGGTAATATCTATACGCCAGAAAAGACAAGCTTCAAATTATGGACGCCTCTTGCATCTGAAGTAAAATTGTTCTTATATGAAGACGGGCAAGGAGTTGAGCCTGATCAAACCATTGATATGGTGAATGATGAGAATGGTCTTTGGAGTGTAACTGTAGAAAGTGATCTTATTGGAAAATTTTATCAATATGCTGTGACTAATGCTGGTGATACTAAAATAGTTCTTGATCCATATGTTAAATCTATGGCTGGATTTGATTCTTTTAATGGTAGTGATAAAGTAGGTAAAGGCGCTATCATTGATCTAGAGCGAACAAATCCAGTAGATTGGAAAGATGATTTGTATGTAAAGGTAGAAGATCAAGAAGATGTAGTTATCTATGAAATGTCAATTCGCGATTTTACTATTTCCGAAAATTCGGGTGTGAATCCAGAGAAACGCGGAACATATCTTGGGTTTATTGAAAAAATTCCTTATTTAGTAGATTTGGGTATTACTCATGTTCAGATTCAACCGATTCAGAATTTCTACTATGGTAATGAATTTGAAAAATCCTTTGAGAATAAAGGAAGTGCTGATGAAGCCAATTATAACTGGGGATATGATCCACACAACTATAATACGCCGGAAGGTTGGTATTCTCAAAATCCAGCTGATCCACATTTACGAGTTAAAGAAGTTAAAGAGTTGGTTAAAGCTTTGCATGATGCAGGTATAGGTGTTATTCTGGATGTGGTTTATAATCACACTGCTAAGACAGCTATTTTAGAGGATATTGTTTCTAACTATTATTATCGTCGTAATGAGAAGGGTACATTTACCAGTGGCTCAGGTTGTGGAAATGATACTGCTTCAGAGAGAATTATGTGGAATAAGTTTATGGTTGAATCTACCAAGTACTGGGTAGAAGAATATCATATTGATGGATTCCGCTTTGATTTGATGGGATTACATGATGAAAGAACCATGTGTCAGATTGCTGAAATTTTACGCGAGATCAATCCTAATGTAGTTTTGCATGGTGAAGGATGGAATATGGGTACTTTACCAGAAGAGGATCGCTATATTAAAGGTTCAAATTATAATCACAGCTTACTGGAGATGGAACATGCCATTGCTGTGTTTAATGATACAATTAGAGATGCAATGAAACATGAGTATTTTGCTTCACCTCTTAGTGAAGGTAGTTTTCTCCAGGCAGCTAATCCTAATAAAGAAGCATTGATTCGCTCTGGGATTATTGCTGGTATGGTAAATTATGAATCTGATGTAGAGGTTGATACAGGTTTTTATAATCGATTTGCTGATGATCCTGAAGAGACCATAACTTATGTTAACTGTCATGATGGTTACACCATCTGGGATAAGATTGTAGGTTCTACTCCAAATGCTGATGAAAATGAGCGGATTCAGATTAATAAATTAGCGGCAGCTATGATTCTGACATCACAGGGTAAGCCTTTCTTACATGGTGGTGAAGAGATGCTTCGGAGTAAGCCAGATCCTGATAATGAAGAACATGGTGTCGATCATAATAGTTATGACTCTGGTGATTTAACGAATCAGATTGACTGGTCACGGGAAGAGAAATATGCTGACACCTTTAACTATTATAAAGGTCTGATCGAACTTAGAAAAGCTCATGAAGCCTTTAGAATGGAAACTATGGAAGAGATTCAAAAGGGATTGACTTTTATACAAGAGGATATTGACTATTTGATCGCTTATAGATTAGAAGAGCAAGATGATGAAGATGAATGGAATGAAATTGTGGTTATTTATAATGCGAATAAAAATCCACAGACCGTTCAGATTGATGGTATAGATGCTAACTGGAAGGTAGTTGTTGATGGTAATAAAGCAGGAGTTACTCCTTTAAATGATACTGAGGTTGTACTGGGAAATGGTGTTGTAACTGTGCCTGCGGTATCGGCTGTGGTAATCTATAGGTAAAAAGGTTAACCCGAATTATTCATGAAACTTAAAAATGAAAAGGTACATCATATTAACATACCCTAAGTTCAAAAAAAGTATAGACTTATCCCTGAGCAGATAAAGCGACCAGGCACTTTCGTGAGCAATGTTCGTAGCGTATGCATTCGTTTTGGTTTTTCATGCTCCGAAAAACACAACCGTCTCATAAGGTTGCTTAGGTTATAAGCCAAAACCATTTGCATCAGCCGATTAGCAATTGAGCTCATTATTTTTAAAAGTTTCTTTAACGAATTTGCTGAATCCAATTTTTTCATCGAAACTTCTATAAGTGGTGGGAATTGTTTTTAATCTTCAGTGGGGGTAGAATCCCCTACTGAAGCCCCGATGTTCAGCTTTAGCTGGATGAGTTCATATTAAAATTTAGTGATTTAACTTGTATACTTGTCATAGAAAAGAGTTCTCTTTCTTTTTATTTTTTATCACCCAATGGGTGAAAGATTCTTATAGGCTACAATATTTGATTTTAGCTGTATGTGGCTGTTTTTATACTGTTACGTGAATAATTCGGGTTAGTTAATATACCTCTTATTATTTTGAAAATTTTACATTTAAAAAGACTAGGTTATTAGCCTGGTCTTTTTTAGTCTCCAAGATACTGGAGTCTAGATTGCAACGAGGTCACACTTAATTAAATTAGCACTGAACATTTTCTATTTATAAAAAGGATTATTTTGGATTTTGTTGAATATATCTATTATAACGTCTTAAAAACCTACATCCATCGAAAGGAGGTGCACAATTAATGATTAATCCTAACTCAAAAAAAGAAATATTTTGTACCATCGCTGGTGAATGGTGTGTTCCGTCCCTTAACTTCGATTGCCCTTATAACTGCCCGTATAAATCCTAACGCTTGAACACTCCCCGAGCCTTAAGGCAGAGGATTCTCGGGCGCAGGATACCTCCACCTCTAAGCGTTAGCATAGGTAGGGGGTTAACCTGGCTTTGTATTGCTCCAGAATAGTAAAACGACCAGTGTTTAAGCTGGTCGTTTTTTTTAGCCATAAGCAAGAACCAAGTTATTATAATATACCCTATAGAGTGGACAATTAAAAAGATCAGAGCTAAGCCTGATCTTTTTAATTGTCCACTCTATAGGAATCATGTCTATCATTACATTACTATGGAATTCGATGATTATACTGTTAGACGGCGGGGAAATCCCGCCTCCCTACTCTATTAAACAAAAACTAATAACGATTATCGACAATAGATGTAACAGTGTACTGTACTTAAGTTTACATAACCATTGTTATAACCTGGCCAGTCGTAACGGGTCCAGTAACCAATATAGTTTGGATAACCATCAGAAGACTGGTAGTTTTTGTCACCGTAAGGATCCTGGAAGATAGCTGTATGTTGATTTTTCATGTAACCACGACATGTAATATAGTGACCTGAACTTGTGAGAGAAGTCAAGACAACAAAGGGGTGGTTATTGTTGATATCGCTTTGTAATTCAGTCCATGTTGGACTCCAGTCAACACTAGAACCACGACCATGATATTGAATATAATCACGCATATGTCCTTTGGTATCTTCCCAATCATTTTGAGTAATATAGCCATAACCACCAGCGAAGGAATTTCCACTTGGGTCATCAGAATATATATTGAAAGTTTTCTGACCATGAGTATAAACATTGCTTACATACCAACCATAATCACTTGTGTGAGAGTAAGGTACACTTACTGTAATTGGATGGGTAGAAAGCACATTATAGTACTGAATTGCCATCAAAGCAGAAGATGCGCCACATGCCCAGTGTCCATTGAATTCATTTGGTGTATCGTAAACTTGATGAATGTATGGGAATGGTGATAAATATACTTCGCTGGAATTTTCGTATTTAGTTAGGATGGTGAAATCACCAGTATTGGATTTTTCTTTTTTATTTTCTCGTATATAATCAGTAGTTGGAACTTCTGGTTCCATTGGTTTGGTATCTAAGTATAGATTTTTGTTTTTTACTTTTCCACACTCTAGTTTATTATTGCGGACAATAGCTAAACTATCACCTTTAAGAACAGCGTTAGCATCTCCGGCAATTAGTTCAATGGTTTCAGAAGTTCCATCAGTGGTATTCATTAAGACGAGACTTGACTTTTTCACTTTACCTTCTTTTTCGTCAATAATTTTTTCAAGACAAGCAAAGGTTTCATTATTTACCCAACCTAGAGCTTCACCTTTTATCTCAGCTTTGATTTCTTTATTTTTCAAATCAATAGAAATAGCCTTGTCATTAATGGTTCTAGCTAAAATCTGGTCACCTTGTGGGGAGAACTTTGGCCACCAATAGTTGCTACCATCAAGGGTGATCATAGTGTTTTGACCAACTTCAAGAACAACAATTTGACCATTATAATCACTAAAGGTTAATTTACTTCCATCAGGAGAGAATGTTAAAAGATTAACATGGTAACCTAAATTAATACTTTGAACTTGAGAAAATGCATTAGTAATAAACATTTCATTGCCCACAGTATAAGCAATGTTTCCGTTTGTGGCAACTACTGGAGTACCAACAAGTGAAGACCAATCACTTAACATAATGGATTTTTTTTGTTCAATGTCATATAGCATTGGAGCTTGCATAATTGCATCTTTGTCCATTTTAAAGCCTTTATAACATACAAAACGTTTGTCGGGAGAAATAGTTGCATAATAACCTGAGTTCATGCTTTTGGAAACTTTATCAATTTTATCTGTTATGTTATTTACAAGATTAAGACCATGATAGTTAGAACTCGTTATTAAAACCAAACTTCCGTCATCTGTAGTATCTACTGAAATAATCTGAGGCTCTAAAGCTTGTGCTAAAGACATTTGGGCAAAAATAACGACTAAAAACAACACACCATAAAATACTTTTTTAACCATTTTAAAACTTCCTTTCTAAAGTTGAGTGAAGCCATGGCTGATCAAACCAGACTGGGTATTCATAAAGAAATATTAAGTTATCATGATAACTTAACCTAAAAACATTATACTATATTTTTATAAAAATTAAAATAATTTTCGATTTACAATTTATGTGTTATTTCGACATTAATTTTAAAATTTTAATTTTGGCTGACTATATAGCTACTGGACAGTTAAGAGTTCTCCAAATACTTTTATAAAAAAAGATAACACTCCAAGCTGATTTTGTGATATCCTATCTGCATTCTTCTTTCTTTAAAAATTCATGATGGTATCAAAAAGATACGTTCATGGGATGAAAATGAAACAGAAAAAGGTAGCCATGTGGTAGAAATAATCCGGGATGGCTTTAATGCAGCTAAAGTTTTTGGTAAATCCCTTTTGGTTTTAGATCGTTATTTTCTTTCTATTTCTGCTTTAAAAACCCTTGCAGAACTTAATGAAAACGAAGGCAATCTTATGCATATTCT
>DAOVRZ010000188.1:0-4487 GCA_030627905.1 Halanaerobiales bacterium | reverse complement strand
TTCAATCACATAGGTCTTTTTGTCATACCCATTTTTCTGTTTTTTTATATTTCTTCAGATGTTCATAAGAAATCATTGCAATTCCCAGTTAAATTATTACAAATCACCTGCAAACTCATTATTTATTCCGAGAGACTATTATAATATATGTGAAAAAAACAGAAAAAATAAGCACCAAATTAACTTTGACAGGTAAACTCAAGCGGTGATATACTTAAAGTTGGAGTAGTAATTACGTTATTAACACAAGGGGGGATTCAATTGAAAAAGCTAAGTTTTATTATTTTTATTGGAATAATTCTTATAATGGTTATAATTCCAGCTCAAGCCAGTGAAAAAATAGACTGGAAGGTAATAGCAACAAGTAATTTTAAAGTTATTTACCATCCTGAAGTAAAAGAACAGGCCTTTTATGTTGCTGAGGTTGCTGAAGAAGTTTTTCCAGATTTGAGTAAATTCACTGGATTTAAGCCTTATCGTAAAATTGCTATCATCGTCACAGGTCAGGATGATATCGCTAATGGCTCTGCAGCTCCAATAGATGTAGTGAAAATCATCGTAAATCCAGCATATCTTTCAACACGAGTGGATCGTGATTGGTTAAAAAATGTAGTGACCCATGAGTTAACCCATATTTTACAGATGGAAGCCACATTTGGCGCAACCTATTTGCTTCACAAAACTACAGGAGCTTCTACTCCTTTTGGTCTTCCACCAAATACTCTGCATCCAACATGGTTTTTAGAAGGGATTGCTCAGTACGGATCATCACTTTTCGGATATGATGGTATAGACAGAAAACGCCAGATGATTTTTGAACAAAAAATCCAGAATGATAAATTCTACACCAATGCTGAAATTCTCTGGGGAAGAAGTAATCTTAATGGTGAGGCCTATTACAATTATGGTTTTGGATTTTTTGAATATTTAATGCGCGAATATGGTGAAGAACAATTTATTAAGCTACAGAAGATACATAATCTGAGCTATCTTCTTGGGCTAGAAAACTCAATAAAGATAACCTATAAAAAGCCCCTTGAAGCCTTAATGAATGAATGGAAAAAAGAATTAAGAGAACGTTATCCTATTCGTAAAGATCGATTATCAAGTCCTTCCATCACTGAAAAGCCAGAACTTTCTAAATGGAATGAACCTCTTGTTACACCAAATGGTGGTGTTATTTTTGCTGAATCTCATAGTAATCGTCCATCATTCCAAATAAAAAGTTGGCATCCTGACCACGGTTTGATCACCTTATTAGACGACCCACAATTGGCCTTAACACGATTGGCTCTTTCGCCTAAAGGTGATAAAATTGCTTTTACTAGTTATGAAGTTAAAAATCAAAACATTCGCTTTGATTTATATGAATTAAATTTGAGTAACAAAAAAGTAACCCGATTAACCAAAGATCAACGAATAATTCAAGGAGTTTATTTTAATGACGGATTTTTAGTAGTAAAAAATGATTGGGGTAGAAATCATCTCTATTATCTAGAGAATGAACAATTAACCCAGTTAACCGATACTGACTTTAACTTCAATATCACTGATCTTGCAGTCTCCCCTGATCAAAATACAGTCGTTATTAATTTAAATTATAATGGTAAAAGAGGAATTGGAATTCTTTCTGCAGAAACATGGGAGCTTGAAAAAATTTATTTTCCATCAGAAGGCTTAGACTTGATCTTAGGTGACTTTATCAATAATCATGAGATTACCTTCAGTTGGGATCGCTTAGACCATTATGATCTCTACAGTTTAAATATAAAAACCGATCTTAGTAAACGAATAACCAATACTCGAGAAGATATTTTACAGGGTCAGGTAAAATCTATAGATGGACAAACTCTCTGGATTGGTCAAATCTATGGTTCAAACGGCTTTACTATCGCAAACGGTCAAATAGACGAACATGAAACTTTAGCATTAGAGCCAAAGAGGATCACTTTTGATTGTTTAGACACACCTAAAACTGATATAAAAGTCGAAAACATAGGCGACTATGACCATCTTTCTCAGCTTAGAAGTATTATCTTTCTTCCTTTCATAGACATTGAAAATTATGATCCTAACAAAAACTCTACAATAGGAATTTCTCAAACTTTACAAGATCCATTAGCTGAACTTCAAATCAATTATCAAATTTCTTGGAACTTAAAGGAAGAATCTCTTTTACCTAATCTAGATTTGAAAGCTATCTGGATAGGCACTAATCCTGGATTAGGATTAAAGTTACAAAAAAACACATCAGGATTTAAAACTACTTTCAGTCAATCATTTGATTACTATCCATATTTCATAAATACCAATGAAAATTTATCATATCAAGATTATTTACAAATTGATAAATTAGAACTTCAATTCGGTAGAATATGGATGACAAATAAACCTGGTTCTACAATAATTAAAACAAGTTTCTATCCTGCTACACCATTGCTAGATTCTGGTTTTTCAGCACTCTTTAATCATCAACAAAATATTCCTTTTGGTTTATATGGAGATAAACTTACCAGTCAAACTCTATTAGGTTATTCGGGTGGGAGAATGAACTTTACGTGGGGAAAAGAAGGGTTAATGTGGGTCTATCCAGAAAAATCAACTGCTAATCGATTTGTTTTGCAAAAGTTCAATTATCAGCATAGTTTGATTGATCTCTCTTATGATATAAAGAATTTTATCCAAACAGGACGTCTTTACGGAAATATTTACAGTGAAATTGGACTCTTTCAAAATAAACCAGACAATATAAAAAGAGCAGGAATGTTTGGAGCAGAATTAACGCTTGAAAGTTCAATAGCATATCTTATCCCAATGAACTTACAAATTGGTGTAGCGACAAATTTGCAAAAAAATTGGGGATTCTACTACAATATTAATTTTCCATTTTAAGTAATAAGTAAAATAAAAAAAGATGGCAAAATGTCACATTATAATTCTTTCATGTGACATTTTGCCATCTTTTTTTATTTAATCGCAACATTTACGTTCTCCTCATGTTTAATTAATATTTGATCACTATAGTTTAACTTATTTAAATACTTCTCATACTTCGAAAAATATTCTTTCGCCTTCTCAGAACCTTGGTTTTCAAAAAGTTTTGATAAAGAAAAATAAATTGCTGAAATTTCAGGATATCTCTCAGTTTTCTTAAAATCATAGAGAGCTGTAAATAGATGTGTAATCGCATTTTCAATTTGAAACATTTCAAGATAAACTATTCCTCGACAATAAATATTATACATTAATCCATATTGGTTAGAACAAGAAGATGCCAATTCTTTAGCTTCTTCTAAATAATCCCATGCAACATCATACTCTAATAATTTACTTTTCACCTTTCCTAGTTCGTTAAGAATCTGAATTTTCAGACTAATATTGTGCACAGAGTCCAATATATCCGCTAGCTGTTCTCCTGCAGAATAATAAAGTCCCTCTTCACTCATATTAAGAGCAAGATAATACTTAATTTGAGTTTCTTTTTCTTCATCTTCTTCAACAGATTTCAGTGCTTTCTTCAAAAAAACCTCTGCCATATCCAACTTATACTGTTTTAAATATTTCGAAAGATAAAGATTTAATATTCCCAAATTCGTATATGCCGTTGGCTTAAATAATGAACCAGAAATATCAATTAAGCTTTGTAAATTAGAATATGCTTGATTAAAGTTTCCTATAAAAAGTAAATTCTTAAACAATAAATTTATAAATTCTCCTTTAGTTTCAATTTCTAAAGGTTCTTTTAAGGCAAGTTCTGCCCATTCAATGACCAGATTAGAAGATCCCAAATCATGATGTATTTTAGCAATATTTAACATAATATCTATTTTTATTGACTGATTATCAAAAATTTCAGCCAGATTTAATGCACGATAATATAAAGCTAAAGCATAAGAATATTTTCCAGTTTTCATCAATTCTTCTGCATCACTTATATATTCATTCATCTGTCTTTCGATAGATATTTTCGTTACCTTTGACAAAATCACCCGCCTCCTCCCACTATTTCATCCAGTCTCTAGTTAATCATACTATACATTTCAGTAAATTTCAACCATAACACCCCCCTTAATAATACATAAAGTTGATTCATTCAACAAAATTTGATATTATTACATGGAGAGAAAAAAACTATGCCCTCATTCCACATATGCCAGGGGGATTAATCAATCTTGAACAATTAAAAAAATAACTGAGGTTGCTGAAAAATATAATATAGAAGTAATCAAAATAACCGGCACTCAACAGATTGCAAAATTCTGTTAAATTAGGCTTAAAAATTGATAAAATATAAGATTTGGTTAATGGTTGATATTGCTTAGGGATGTACAAATAATAATTTCCTCAATTCTAAAAATTAACTTTACAAATTAAGAAAAATACTGTATACTTTTTTAAAAAAAGAAAAGGATGTCTAAAATGAAATTAGCAAATTATTATCCCGTAGAAGTAGAAGCAGTGATGAAAAAACATTATGATATGTTAAC
>DAOVRZ010000041.1:0-41380 GCA_030627905.1 Halanaerobiales bacterium | reverse complement strand
TTATCTTATTATTAAACATAGTCCACACCTCCCTATTGTCCTAAAGACTGCAGTTCTTCACTTTGAATCAATGTCTTTATCTCATCATATACCGCTGCTGCACCATTTTCATTAAAGATACATCCTTCTAATTTAGAATCTGATAACATCTTTGGCACTAGCTTTCATAGAAGTAACTACGAAAGTATAACTCGGCAGAAGTTCTCCTATTTTTCTTTGAATTTTGCAAACGACTCGGCGCTCCTTATCCCAGCTCTTCGCACGGTACATAAATTCACCATAATGGGTATACATTTTTGTAAAATCGGAACCATATTTATCATAAAACTCCTCAGTGAGTTCTTTAGGGATCCACTCGCAATTCATCAGAGGCATTATCCGTATGATAACCAGCAATGAATTTATAGACATTTTGCAGGATCACATCTGCCCTCCTGTAAGTCAAATGCGATTCAACAACCTCATCATTTTCAAAAGTGTCTTTAACGAGTTTGCTAAATCCAATTTTTTCATCGAAACTTCTATAAGCTAAAAATCCTGAATCGGAAGATAAATTACCATCTTCGAAATTTATTGAACGTTTGTTGTTGAAATTTAGTGATTTAACCTATATAATTGTCATAGAAAAGAGCCCTCTTTTTTTTGATAAATTTAGTTTGTCACTTAATTATATCCGATTTGAGGGTTCTTTTTTTTTTTTATCACCCAATGAGTGAAAGATTCTTATAGGCTAAGTATTTGATTTTAGCTGTATATGGCCGTTTTTATACTGTTACGTGAATAATTCGGGTTTAATTAATTTAATCTCTTTTGCTTTTCTAGTCATAGTAATCCTCTCCCTCAATATCATTATTTACTAAATATTACATTCTTCATTGAGCTCTTTTTTCCTTTATATTTTTTCTATTTTTTATTAATTATGATAATTAGTTAATTTGATTTTTTACTACTAACTTATATTTCATTACTTAGTTCTAAGTTCTCCTCAATTACATTATGTGAAATCTTTTCTTATCATGCTCTTTATAATTGATAAGACTGGTTTAAAAGATAAACTCCAGATAATAAAAAATTTTTTTGTTGGATTTTTATTCTATTAAAAATTCCACTATTATAATCATTATTTCTTCCTATGTTAGATATTTTTAAATATCTTTTAGGCAATTTTCCTCGAATTCCTACAATACATGTCTCACCATTTAATTTTTTCAAATTCTCTATTTGTTTTTATGAAATCATGATAATTTAGAAAATTTTATACAAATTGTCAATACTAATAATTGTTTCTCTTTTTTCTAGAAATATAATAGTTGATGTTACTGAATCTATGCAATATAGTATATATCATAAGTTTTTTCTGTAAAGATTCATTAAGTTGGTGATCCTCATATCCATAACTTCTCAAAAAATCTTTAACTAATCCTTTTTCAATATTAAACATAAATAAAATTGGGCCTAACAAATCATAAAAAGGATCACCTATAAAACAATCTGCAAAATCAATAACACCTGTTAGTTTCCATTTACCATCAATCTTATTGAGTAGTAGGTAAAAAGGTGTATATTCTCCAGTAAGTAATCTTTTTTCAGAAAAATAGTTAACGTACGTTTCATCAAAATATTTTTCTATATCTTGATAAAACTCTTCCATAAGTTTAAGTTTTTTATGATAAACTTTCACATTATCTTCTGTTGAAAGATAATCCCAACCCTCAATCTGAATAATTTCATTTATCTTTTTCTCCCAAAAGCCATTATTATCTGCCAAAGCATTAAATTCTTCCAATGTTAATTCTTTTAAATACATTCTGTCACCTCATTTTTTTAAGAGAATCTAACAAATATAATTTTGTAATCTAATTCAAATTAAAATGTATTATATATTTATCATTCTGCTATATATACCAGGAAAGGAATCTTCTATTTCTTGAGCATTAACTGTCTTTTTATAAAATTCAAGAGCATCATCCACCCATCCAATGATAGCATAAGCATATCCTTCTTCTTTCATTGAATGCAAACATTTAAAAAGCAATGCTTTACCTAATCCCTTTCCTCTAAAATTAGCAGTTACTCCAGTAGGACCAAAAAAACCTTTAGCAGTTGCTTCATAACATGCAAAACCTATTATCTCTTTATCTTTAACAGCAACATAACAGGAAACAGGTTTATTTGAAAATGAAACATCACACTCACTAGCCCAGCCAACACTAAATGTATCTTTTACATATTCAAGAATTTTACCTTTATCTAATGGCAATGCTCTCTTAATTAATATTCCCTCATCTTTAAGTTCTTTTAAACCTTCTATTTCGTCTGGTAAATCATATAGTTTTACTAACATATCTACTGCCATAACTACTCCCCCTTATAATTTTTTAGACAAACAAAAAACACCACATTGCATTTTTAGCCTGTGGTGTTCTATTCTGATTAATTTCAACTTTCACTCATTATAACATGAACAAGAATATTTTACAACAAATTTACCCAACCTTTACAGACACTTCATAATTATTATCACATCGTTGCATAAAATCATCAATTGTATATCTATGCTCAGTACCACCTTTTTGTTCTACTGCATAAACTGCCGCAACACTTCCATACATCCCCATCTGTTCTAATGACACACCTTCAAAATAACCTTTGAGTAATCCAGCCTTGTAAGCATCACCGGCACCTGTTGGATCAACTACCGAAATAGGCTTAGCTGCTGGTACCACAACTCTTTCATCCTTTGTTTGTAAAATTGAACCACGCTCACCCAATGTTTGGATAAGTAAATCGACGTTACTCAATATTTCCTCTCTACTCAAACCTGTTTTCTCAAGCATCAAAGGGTATTCATACTCATTAACGATCACTATTGTAGCTCCCATGATCCCTTTGATCAAATCCTCACCAGAAAGTCTAGGCATAGACATTCCAGGGTCGAATATATACGGCATGCCCATTTCCTTACATTCAAGCGCCCAATTAATAATTGATTTAGGATCAGCAGGTGCAATAATCACCATTGCAATATCCTCTAAATTTAAATCTTTTAAAGAGAATTCTATATCTCTGGTCATAGCCCCTGGATAAAAACCTGTAATCTGATTATTCGTTTCATCGGTAATAATATAACATGATGCAGTATAATCATCTTCTAATATTCGTATGTAATTTGTATCAACACCTTGCTTATCTAACCAATTCTTATAATCTATAAAATCTTTACCAGCAGTTCCGCAAATAATCGGTTTCTGGCCCAATAGAGATAAGTTATATGCTATATTTGGTGCAGTACCTCCTCTTGATTTTTTAAAGGTATTCACCACAAAACTAACGCTTAAAGTATCAATCCGATCAGGTAATATATGTTCCTTGAATTGTCCTGGAAATTCCATAATATTATCATAGGCAATTGAACCACAGACTATGACTTTTTTCATAAAATCACTCCTTTAAAATATTATAAACATTTAGCTTGTTAAATACATTCTTAATTTCTTTTATTTGTCATTACCATTATATCATAGAAAATTAGTCTTATCAAGTATCAATAAGCTCAAAAAAAGAACCCTCAAATAATGAGGATTCTTTATCATTTTAGTAGTGATTAAGTCGAGGTAATAACTGCGTTATTACCTCTTAAGTTTAACCACATAACCTGGTAAGGATTTAAACAAATATTATCTGAAATGTTGACTTTTTCTTTAGAAATAAGATCAATAACTTCATTTTTATTTAGTGCAAGTTCTTCCTTAGGGATTTTAATGTTTTGTTTCATATTTGTAACATTATGCAAAGCAATGATTTTTTCATGACCATCAGGAGAACTTCTCAACAAAGAGAAAATCCCTTTTTCTATAAACAATACCTTCTGTTGACCATTAGGATGAAAAGCTTTTTCTGTTTTCCTTATTTTAATTAATTCTAAATATTTATCAAAAATCTTTCTATTTCTAGAGTTTTTATCCGCTAAAACATCTTTAAGTTCATTATAATTAAATTTCCTACGGTTAATCGTTCTTCTCTGACCTGTCTTTTTCACACCCTCCTGATAATTTTCAGTTCCAAATAAGCTATGAATATAAATCCCTGGGACACCAATTAATGATAATAAAATTGCCTGTGAAGAAATATATTTTGCAATATTTATTTCTTCATTCTCTTCTGGGTCAGCAAGAACACTATAATAAGTAATATTCATCTCATATGGCTCTTTTTTTACTTTCTGCACATCTTTATAAGAAACAAAACCACCTTTACTTTCAACATTTTCAATTACTTTGTTTACTTCTTCTTCGGATAAGATACCTTTAACAGGTACAACACCAACACCATCATGAGTAGCAAGAACATTAAAGTATGTTGTCTCTTCAGATACCACTTCCACTATATCAGCCCACTTCAGCAATTTAGATGCATCTCCAGTAATATATGTATGTATAACCAGAGTAGGCAAAGCAAACTGATAAACTAATTGTGCTTCATTATATCCATCACCAAAATAGCTTAAATTTTCTTTATATGGAACGTTAGTTTCTGTGATTAATAAGACTTCAGGAAAAACTTCGTCCAATATTTCCCTAAATAACTGAATTATCATATGAGTTTCCTTTAAATTAATACAACTAGTCCCTATTTCTTTCCATGCATGTCCAATAGCATCCAAACGAATTATTCTAACATTTTTACTCGCATAAAATAATATTACATCAATAATTTCCAATAATACTTTTTCATTAGCATAATTTATATCAATCTGATCTGCACTAAATGTGGTCCAAATATAGACTTCTTCTTCGTTTTTGTTAAATTTAGTAAGCAAAGGATGTGCTCTTGCTCTGGTAACTGAAGAAATATCAGTATCCTTATCTACCGCAATAAAATAATCCTTATATTCAGAATTATCCTTAAGATATTCTTGAAACCACTTACTCTTAGCTGAAATATGATTAGCTACTAAATCATACATCAAATCAAAGTTACTACCGATATTTTCGATATCTTCCCAGTCTCCCATGTTCGGATTAACTTTTTTATAATCAATTACTGAAAATCCATCATCTGATGAATAGGGATAAAAAGGGAGTAGGTGAATGATATTTATCGTATTCTTAAGATATTCATCAGCAAATTTACATAATGTTTTTAATGGAATTTCATTTTCCTCAGCAATATTATCTCCATAAGTGATCAGTGCAAGATCATTTTCACTTAATCTGTTTTTATTACTAGTTTTTTTATTATTACTATACTTATTTATTAAACTTTCAATTTTTAAAATAATTTGCTGAGATTTATTTTTGCCATAAATATAGTTTAGTTTAGTCAAAATTTTTTCTTTGTTTTCAATTGAAATTTTCATTTATAACCATCCCCTTTGTGGTTATCTCACCAATTAAAGTAGAAGTAATAACTACGTTATTACTTCTTATGTTTAACGACTTCAGAAGGAAATTTATACTCCCACTGAAGTTTTGAGAGTACTCTAGAAGTTATACCCCCACCTATAGAGGAGGAGGACTTGCCCTTCTGAAATGTCGTTAAAATTTAATATCCTTCTTATTAAGTTCAGCAACACCCATAACTGTATCGGCTCCACCATAATAGACAAGTATTCTATCAGTAAATTCCACCTGACCACAACTAAATACCACATTAGGTATACACCCATTTACTTCCCAATCTAATTCTGGCTCTAAAATAGGTTCTACTTGTCTTGCTAAAACCTTTGACGGATCATTTAAATCGAGCAGTGCTATCCCCAGAGAATATTTTAATTCTTTATTTTTAGCATGATATATTAAAAGCCAACCCTCTTTTGTTTTAATTGGCGGTCCTGCTATTCCAATTTTATCATTTTGCCAATCTGAATCAATAATTGGACTCATAATATTCTTATGGTCATACCAGTTTTTAAGATCATCTGAATAGGCCATCCATATATCAGGCTCCCTTCTATGGAACATGATATACTTTCCATCTATCTTTTCCGGAAATAATGAAGCATCTTTATTTTTCTCATCAAGGACAACTCCATGTCTTTTCCAATCAATCAGATTCTTAGATGTTGCAAGACAGATTTTGAAATCTTTACCACTAAACCCTGTGTACATCATATAGAAGGTATCATCTATCTTAACAATTCTAGGATCTTCTGGCCCTCTTGCCTCTTGGGCCACATCATTTGATAAAATCGGTTGTTCTAATCTATTAAAATGAATACCATCTTTACTAACTGCATAACCCAGACTATTAATATATTCACCTTCACCACCTATAGGCGGAATATCAGAAGCCCTATAAATCATGTGTACTAATCCTCTATCATATATAGCTGCAGCATTAAACACCGTTACTGCTTCCCATTTGTTTTCTTTTTTTGGTGATAATATAGGCTCATCCAAAAGCCTCTTAAGTTTTATCACATACACCCCTCCCGTCGTATCTAAGTAGATTTTCTTATTATTAATTTAGGTTGTAAAATCTTTCTCTGTTGAGTGACATTTTGTCCATCTTGTAACATCTTATCAATAATATCAACTGCTTCCCTAGCCATCTCTTCTGAAGACTGATCTATGGTGGATAGTGCTGGATAACAATACTTTGAAATAGGAATATTGTCAATACCTAATACCGCAATCTCATCCGGGATTTTTAGACCACTTTCTTGAATAGCATGATAAACACCCATTGCTCTTTCATCTCCAGAAACAAACACTGCGTCAGGTGAACTCTCGTTTTTTAAAATCCTCTTCATCTCCTGATATGCCATTTCAGGAGTAGTAATACCAAACTTTATATTTTGAATATCAAAATTAACATTGTGATCTTTACAAGCCTGAATATATCCCTGAGCACGATCCTGATTTACTGTAAAGCTTTTACCACCCAAGAAAAACAGTATGTTTTTCTTCCCTCTTTTTAGCAGATGTTCAGTCCCCATATAACCTGCTTTTACATTGTCTAAATTAACAAAAGAACTATTTTGATACATAGTATCTTTACCAATAATAACAAAAGGTATCTTCCTATTTACAAGATACTCAAGGCGTGAGTCAATCTGTAGAATATCAAAAATAAAAGCTCCATCTGCAAATCCATTTTTCAATAAATAAAAACCATCATTTTTTTTTTCTTCTGCCTCATAGGGATTGGATTTTGATACAATAAGTTTATAACCTAATTCATTAGCTTGTTTATTTAAATACCGGATAATGACATTGTGAAATTGTGGTATATAACTCATTTCATTTTCAGCTACGAAAACAATCAAAATATCCGTTTTATTATTTCTAAGTGATCTTGCAATAGGATTCACTTGATACCCAGTTTCATTAATAATTTTTAATATTTTTTCCTTGGTTTCTTCCTTCACATACCCTTCCCCATTCACAACCCTTGAAACTGTTCTAGGAGAAACACCTGCAATCTTAGCAACATCTTTTATTGTATATCTTTTTAGCATAATCCCACCTACCAAGTTTTTTAGATAATTTTTCTTAATATATCTTCTAAGTTTTCCAGAGAATAAAATTCACTACCTAATTTAAAGTTTTGTTCAACAATTTTTTCTCCATAACCCTTATCATGAAGTAATTCAATACATTCCCTAGCAGCATTCTTAATAATCTTTTCGTCTACTCTGACAAGATTATTTTCATCATATTCAAATTTATCTCCCAAAGATATTATATTAAAGCCTTTATCCTTAATGTCTTCTTTATAAACATTATATTCAAATACTAACATAGGTTTTTTAGCAAACAAACCCTCTAAAAATTGATTTCCCCAGCCCTCTAAAATACTCGAATATGTTATTATATCTGCAAAAACATACGCGTCCCATAATGAATATATCTTTTTGCCATCAATTTTAGCTCTGGAATGTTCAATCAGTTCATTACAAAAAAGTAACTCCACATTTCTTTTCTCAGCCCTGACCTTCAGTCTCTCTACATAATCATCTGCTGTTTCTATCATTCCTGCTAAGACCAAAACAATCCTGCTATTTTCTTTAAAAATTTCCCCATTATATAATTCTTTTCTCTGGAGTATATCTCTATTTTCCTTTTTGTTCATCTCTCCAACTACATCTATGGCCAATTCAATAGCTTTTCTATTAGTTACTCTTGTTGCCTGAAGCATAAGAATATCATTATTTTTAATGCCTAGTTGTTCCCTGAAGTCATTGTTATAATTATCAGCATCCCATAGATCTGCCTTAAAATCAAATACGTTTGGTACAACAGAAGCATCAAGACCTTTCCGCTTCTTTAACTCTCTTTTAGAATTATTATTAATAACTACATGGGACATCAGTTCATGCTTAGGTGGATAATATTTTTCCAGAGCATCCCTAACAAAATCACAAGTGGGATTAGAAAAATTTTCTCTTTCCCAATAAAAATCATGATGATGTCCAATACATTTAATTGATAAATCTCTTATTGTCTTATCAAAAGCCATAGCTGTAGGAATACTTCTACCAATGGAAAAAATATTATTTGGAATAATTAAATCAATATTATTTTTCTTAATAAATTCTTTTAAAGCAGTCTCAATTTTCAAACTCTGTTTTTTCACCGCCTCTATAAATTCGCTTTCATCTTGATAATCCACTAATTTTACATATGCATTTCGTTCAATTTTTAAATCCTCTTCTAACCTATACTCCAATTCAGAAATTATATATCCATCAGTAGTACCAGTACTACCAGCTAAAAAATATACCTTATGACCCTTATTTTCTAGAACTTTTTTCCACTTATCCATTTCAAGTGAAACCCCGTCAGTTTCCCCTACTCTATAATGACATAATGCAATATTCATAACAAATCCCTCACTTTAGATTTTTTATATTTTCAATTGAGTGTTATAATCAAAAAATAAAATCTTTTCAAGCTTAAATGTAATAAAAAATTGTTCTCTTGGCTTGATTTGATTTTCCGCTGAAGCAACTATTTTCACTATCTCATCATTTATTCGTGCAATTAGAATTTTGTGTGAACCTTGTGGTTCTGTTAACAGACATTCTACTGACATAATAGAATTTTCTTTATCAGTTATTATAATATTTTCAGGTCTAATACCAATTATTATCTTCTGACCCTTATAAGCATTTAAACGAGAAGCTATTTCAGAATTTACTTTCATGCTAAAATCAGGATTTTTCAAAAAATAATTATCATCCTTAAAAATAACCTCAACTTCAATAAAATTAGTAGGAGGAGTACCAATAAAATCAGCTACAAACATATTTGCACATTCATTATAGACTTCCTCAGGTGTGCCAATTTGCACGATTTCTCCATCTTTCATAATAACAATTCTATCAGCCAAGCTCATAGCTTCAGCTTGATCATGTGTTACAAATATTGTTGTTGCATTAGTCTTTTCATGAATAGTCTTAAGTTCAGTTCTCATTGAAACTCTCAATTTTGCATCAAGATTTGACAATGGTTCATCCATCAAAAAGATTTTAGGTTTTACCGCAATAGCTCTTGCTACTGCTACTCTCTGCCTCTGACCTCCAGATAATTGATTTGGATAACGGTCAAGATATTTTTTGATATCTGCCATTTCAGCAACTTCTTTGACAATTTGATCAATTTGATCTTGAGACATTTTCTTTAATCTTAAAGGATATGCGATGTTATCATATACTTTCATATGTGGCCAAACAGCATAACTCTGAAAGATCATACTTACTTCCCTTTTCCTGGGAGCTAAATAAGTCACATCCTTTTTATCTATAAAAATATTACCGCTAGTTATTTCTTCCAAACCAGCTAGTAATCTTAAAGCGGTTGTTTTACCACACCCAGATGGACCCAATAAAACAATAAATTCGCCATCATGAACTTCTAAATTTATATTGTTTACAGCTAAAACATTTTTTCCGAATTTTTTTGTAATATTACTTAATCTTAAATTAGCCATAATTCCCTCCCTTTTTCCTTTTGATACAATTTACA
The DNA here is from genome assembly GCA_030627905.1 of Halanaerobiales bacterium. Lineage (GTDB taxonomy): Bacteria > Bacillota > Halanaerobiia > DY22613 > DY22613 > JAGMES01. The sequence goes on along the minus strand of DAOVRZ010000041.1, from coordinate 31,409 downwards.
TTGATACTCCGCCCCACATTTGATTAATATACTTGCGGATAAAGAGTGTAAACAATAAAGTCGGAATTGCCATGGCAATTCCCCCTGCAGCTGTCAAATTAACTTGACCTTGAGCCCCTAAGAGAGTTTGGTATATTACAACTGCAAATGTCGGCTTAAATTGTGTTAAAATAAGAGCCGAAACAGTTTCATTCCAGGCACCTATAAAAGCATACATTGCACTAGCAGCCAAACCAGGTAAGGCCAGTGGTAAAGTAATATTTATAAATGTTCTAATTTTTGAGGCACCAAAAACCTGAGAAGCCTCTTCCAATTCAACGGGGATTCCAATAAAAATACTAGTTGTAATCCAAATTGTTAGTGCAATAGAACCTACCGAATATACCAATGACAAACCCATCGGCATATCATATAGCCCTAAACCTGCAAGTATCATAACCATGGGCATTGCTATCGCCACCCCAGGGAAAACCCTTACAAATAAAACACTCACCTTAAGAGCATTTTTTCCCGTAAAAATATATCTTGCAAAGGCATATCCGGCCATTCCACCTATTGATAACGAAATTAAAATAGTAAGGCCAGCTACTTGTAAACTTCTTATCAATGATGGTACAGCATCTCGGGTTACTCTAAAAAAAGTTAAATAATTATGAATAAGGCTTTTACTATATTTAAAATAAACCACATCCTGAGTTTTTAATTTACTAATTTGTTTTCCTATCTCCACTTCACTCATATCAATATTTAACTGAGTTCTCATAAACCTCGATATTTTTTCTGTATCTTTTGTATCAACAAGTGATTCATATTCTTTACCTTGCTTATCATAGATACTCAACAAATACCCCTTCTTACCTTCTTCTAATTTAAATTCTGAAGTCATTGAAGGCACGAGTGGAAGGGGGAACTGATAAGCTTCTCTCGAAGATAAAAATGATAAGGAAACAAGAAAGTATACTGGTGTAAGTATCATTATTACTAAAGTTGTAATAAATAAATAAAACATTGTTTTCCTTGCTGCTTTAGATACAGTTCTTCTCTTCATCTGTTTCACACTTTTTCCCCCTTATCTCTATCAAAAGCCCCTGACGCCTTCAAATACAGTATTGCTGTTAAAGAAACTATCACTGAAACTATAACCGCATATGTCGAGGCCATTTGATAACTATTATTTAATCCAGATAATTCCTCCTTATAATAAACTACCCGTTCTAATAAGAGGGGAATTCTATCATAACCAAAAAGCAGAACTACAATAAGCCAGATCTGAATAGCAGAAATAAGTCTTAATATAATTGCTGTAATGATTGTAGGTTTTAACATAGGTATCGTTATCTTTCTTAAAACTGTAAATTTAGTTCCTCCAAAAATATATCCTGCTTCCCTTGCTTCTTTAGATAAATTTTGAAGTCCAGCTAGTAATATAATCATCATTGAGGGAATTACCTGCCAAGCATCAATTAAGATAACCAGCCACATGATTGAAAAAGCAGAACCAGACAAAAAATATATTTTTTCACCTTCCGCCAAAATACCTACATAGTAAAGCAAGCTATTCATCCAACCATGTGTAGTTAAACCTGTCTTCCAAATAGCAACAGCACCAACAGCCGGTAAGGCCATCGGAATCATCGCAATAAACAAAAAAATACCGGAACCCTTAAATTTCTTATTAATCAATAAGGCTAACCCTAAAGCCAGGGCAAATTCGAAAACCACTGAAACACCAGCAATAAAAGCAGTGTTTCTAAAAGCCTCACCAAAAGATGTAGTAGTAAAAACATCAATATAATTTTGTATAGTAAAACTTCCATCCAAACCTTTAAAACTATTTATGATCGCCATTATCACAGGTCTTATCCAGAATAATAGATAGAATATTATAGCGGGAGCAATTAACATATACGGTATTAGTTTATTTTTGTTATTTTTTATTGTGTTAATATTAATAATCCTCACCCCTATCGTTTTACATAATATTGTTCGAGTAATATTTATGATTCACCCACAAAAAGTAGTCGCACAAGAACTCACATACCATATATAATACTGAGTTGGCGGTTTCGGTACTATATATGGTATTGTGAGTTCTTGAACGACTAAAATACTTTTTGTGGGCGAATCATTTATTAATTTATTTTCTGATTTTATCTAAAGCTACTTTAGCTTTATCTAAAAATGCCTGGTCTACTGTTCCATTTCCATTTAAAATCATATCAACAAAAATATCATCAAATACTTTCTTAACGGCTCCCCAGTCCTGGAATTGTCCACCAGGAACACCTGAGACCTTACCATTTTCAAGAACCATTATAGCTTTAGCAATAACTTCATCAGAAGGATCATCTCCCAAATAATTCAGTGCTTCTACAACTGGAGGAATAAACCCACCAGTACCCTTGGATATTTTAACCTGAATATCTGGTCTTGTTATATATTCGAGAAATTTAACTGCTAATTCTTTATGTGGAGCATTTTTCATAATACCATATCCACTTACACCCGCAATACTACCTATGCCAGCAGGTCCTGAAGGCATAGGCGCTATAACATATTTCATTTCATTAGAAGCATATACTGTACCTACACGAGCACAGTGCATCCAACTTAGCCACGCTTCTTCCCTCTTCATAGGACTAGTACAATCACTTACATTCAATACTGAAGGAATAAAATCATCTTTCATTTGAGCCATAATTTCCCATGCTTTTACTGCTTCAGGAGTATTAATATCTGGGAAATTAGCTCCATAAGATAGAGATATCGCTCCGAATTGATATACTAGAGATTTCATTGGTACACCAGTTACAACGGTTTTGCCTTCACCTTCACCTTTAGCAATAGCATTTGACCAATTAGCAAAATCTTCCCATGTTAACTTATCTATATCTACTCCTGTTGGCAGATATTTCAGAGCCTTTTTATTTGCAATTGTAAGATAAACATCAGCTCCTACAGGAATAAAATACGTTTTGCCGTTTCTGTTTGTACCATATTCAAAAGCAGGGCTGAAGTTTCTATCAGTCCAGGAATCAATATATTGAGTTAAATCTTCAATATATCCTTTATCAATCCACTCACTCATATTTGCTACATATGCACAGATTATATCAGTTGTAGTATTATTGCTTTCATACTGCACCTGTGCTCTTTGTAATAATTTTTTGTCATCTAATATTTGGAAATTGACCTTACAATCATATTCTTCTTCAAAAGGTTTAATAACATTTTCAATTATAAATTCTTGCTCAGTAGGAGTACTCCATAACCTTGAGGAAAACACCAACGTTTCTTTTTTACCAGCAAAAGCAATCATACTTGAAGCGATAACCAACATTACCACAGTAGTCAAAATCAAAACTGCCTTAACTTTTTTCATAAAAATCCTCCTTTTAATTTTTAATAGTGTCAACTTTTTCAGAATATTTAGAATTTTAAACTCATAATAATACAATGTTTTTAGTATTTCATTAACTAAAGTGAAAACAGAATTAATACTTTTTTTATGCCATCGTTGACATTATTATAATAACACATTTTCAACTTATTTTCAACTTTTTTATACTGGTCAAAAAACAAAAAAAGAATCCTTAAAATTCTAGGATTCTTCTTCTGTTTCCATTTGAGAGAAGTTATGCTCAACCTTTTATTATCTCTCTTTTTTGCTCTGTTGTTAATTTTCCTGATTCTACAGTTAGTCTAATAATAGACAGCTATTAATTATTCTCCAAATGTATTTACAACTTCTTTAAGCATTTTTCTTATCTCAATATTTTGTGGACAAGTTTCTTCACATTTTCCACATTCCATACAATTTAATGCTCCTTTGCTTTTACCTCTTACAAACATATTATAGTGATATTTAACACTAGCTACATCATTGTACATTGAGATATTGTTCAAATGTGTAAAATTTTGAGGAATATCTACACCAACTGGACGAGGCATACAATATCTACAATCTGTACAACTAACCATTATTCTTTTCAAATATATTTTTTTTACTTCTTCGAATCTCTTCCTTTAATATCCTTTCAATTCCCGCTTTTAATGTCATTTGAGCTCCAGAACATCCAGCACATGCACTTTTTAGAAAATGAATGTTCATTTAGTATATCTTCTTAAAAAATTGTCTTCTTATAAAGAATTTTTTTAAAACAGCAATAGTATCCCAAACCATATCAAACATCTGATCAATTTCTTCTTCATGATTGATACTATAATGATAATAAGATTTACATATAGTTTTTAAAGTTTCTCTAGCACTCATATCTGAATTTATATTTCCAAGCATGAAATTATATCAATTCATCTTTAACTCATGATAAATCTCATTTATCATGATATCCTTATTCTCATAATAAATATAAATAGTTGCAGGTGAAACTCCTGCTTTCTTGGCAATTTTGGAGATCGATGTGCCATGAAATCCAAATTCAAGAATTAACTTTATAACAGCTTTTTTTATGAATTCAATTTTTTTATCATCTTTTTTTCTCATGTTTATGACATCCTTTCTAACAAGACATCTTCTTACTTCATACTAATAAAGAGCTCACACTTTGAATAAATTGCCACCAGCCTGCAAAAGACAGTGGCAATGTTTGAAAAATCCTTTGTGTTTATTTCCCTTTTTCTAGGTTATAGTGCATAAAATCTTTAAGTAAATGATTTAATTTCTTCATCATAAATAGCACATTTATAATTTTTCTGAATATATCTATTTTTTGTATTAACAAGATTGTCATAGCATTTATTTATTATGATATCTGGCAAAAAAAATGATGTTTTATACGGATCAATAAGGAGACAACCAGTCTGTGGACAAGAAAGAACCCAACCTTCTATAAAAGATTTAGTGACTCCTGTAACGTAGAAATAAAATTGATGTCCTGTTTTTCTTAGCGTGATAAGACATATTTTTTTAGTAATAGAAGATAAATCTATAGATCTTTTAACTTGTTTTTTAGGAAAAGGGTTATCTATCCTTTGATCTATTTCAACGTTTGGCCATTTCCCTTTGACAAATAATGTATAAGAAAAACCAGGCGTTAAAGGAATATTTTTATCTAACAATTTTCCTTTTATTTTCATCATAACAATAGAAGACCTCATACATCTATTTATGTAAAAATAAGGTGATGCTTCATTTAATTTTAGTTTATGACTATTTACTTCAATTGCAGGTATATCAGGAGATGAATTAACTATTTTAAATCGATTACATCTATTATCTATCTTTTTTGAAATTCTTTTGCCATTCCACTCTTTAGAAGGTTCTTGATTTGCATATCCCCATTTTCCTGTAAAGGAATCATTACTAAAAATCAACTGTACTTTTCCTCTTTGTTTAGGAGGTGCATATGTTAGTTTTTGTCCCCAAATGCCAACTAATACATTATTTTTCATTATGCCTTTTATTACTCCATCCCTGTGAGAATAATAACCTGTAACTCTATTATCCTTTTGTATTAATACCATTTTTCCATATGTTGTCTCCCATATACCCTGAACATTTATATACTCTGTAGGAATACTTGGCTTTTCAAATTTCTCCCATGCTTCTTTATACTGTTTTTCAGCCTTTGCCACTAAATCTTTTATTGTATTTTTTAAGTTGATGCATTTATTTAATAATATAGTAATTTGATTTATAAAGTTTTGCAAAGCTATAGGGTCGTGAGATAATATCAATCTTCCTATCTCATCATAATATTTTATATCATTACATAAACTATCTATCCTATAAGCAACTACAATAGCCCTAAGCTTGTTCTGATATGCTTTATGTAATGCTACAGATGAATTTTGTGGATCTATAATTATCTCATTTAACAGATCAACTAATATTTTGATTTCATTATCAATGTTATTCATCTCATTACTTATTTCAGTTATTATACTGAGAAATTCATTAATATATCTATAGTTATTCTGTCTCATCATTAACATCATATTTAAATAATTTTTAAACACTATTCTCCCTCCAATATTAAGTAGTGAAGTATTTTGTATAAATGACTTACGCGGGATCTCATTAACGATGTGGAAGAGTAAAATAATTATTTACACAAAATACAAGACATTATCAATAATCAAATCCCTAATATAAATTATGAGATTTCTTTTATATATGTGTATAAATTTTTTAGCCTGCTTAAGTTATTAAACATACAATGAATTATATGTTTTTATTGGAAAGGAGAATCACTTGTAGGTTCCTTTTCTTCTGATAAACACAAAGACTTTGGGAAAACCCAAAGTCTTTGTTAGATGCAAATCTATAGTTATAAGATATAAAAACGCATGTGTTGGTAGGGATTAAAAATGCTGTCCCTGACTTAAGTTATGAACATTTGATCACCTGACCACCAAAAACTACTGTAAACTATAACCTTATTTGTTTAATTTAATTCCAAAATTAACTTTTTGGATTATACCAACAGGTAACTTAATTATTACTGGATTTTTACTAATTACTTCAGCACCTTCCGGTAAAGTTGAAGTATCTAATTTCAAAACAATAGTTTGACCAAGGTTTGTAGAAACTTTATACTCTACTATTAAATAATATCTTCCATAATCATCTGTTGTTATTGTTTGACCTGTTAATGATACTATATTAACACCAGCAAGTCCTGACTCTCCTTTATCCTGTATGCCATTACTATTTATATCGTTAAATACCTTACCAATAACACCCGAACCTTCTAAAATAGGATCAACAGTTATCAATACAGAAGCCTCTGCTATATTTGAAATCAATATATCCTCTTTTTTTACATAGGCTTTATTAGTATATTCCTGATTTTTAACAACACCTGTTCCTACTACAAGAGTATAGGTTATTGTCAAGCTTTGATCATTATTAAGTTCCAATTGACTCCAATTAATTAAACGTTCCCCACTGGTTTCTATACTTTCTTTATTACCACCATCTTCTTTTATTGTTGCTGAACCTTCTACATATTTAAATCCAGCAGGTATCTTATCATAAATTGTAAAAGAATCTATCCTTTGTCCGGAGTCATTACTAACTTCAATTTGATATGTCACAAAATCACCAATTGTTACCTTACGCTTATTGGCTGTTTTACTTACTGTAAGTATCTCTGCATTATTAGGATCAACTGGAATATGGTTGTTTAATATATTTGGGTCTCCTGCTTCCAGATCAAATGCTAGATAATAGGTTGTATCTTCTCCAATAACAGGAGCTGTCACTACATCTACCACTTCAAATGGATTCGCTTCATATGTTGGATCATATGCTTCCTTCTCAGGATCTAAAGCAGGTTCAATAATTATTGAAGGTGTCTTGTTTGAATATCCCTCTGGGGATGTAACTTTAATTTCATATTTACCTGCACTTGCCTGATTAAAATCAAGGTCAAAACGGTAAAATCCATCTGAACCAGTTACCTGCCCCTGCTGTCCATCACCCAGGTAATTTTCAGGTACTGGGGGGGTGCCATCTGGCTCAATTAGAGTTACAGTAGCTCCTTCAACTGGTTCTCTACTTATTGAATCGTAAATAATACCTGAAGGATCCATCGGTAATAACCCTTTATTTTCATTAGAACCCTCGGTTAATCCATCTACTACTATTTCATAATAAACAACATCAGTTTCTGGATGTCTTACAATTAAGCGGTAACTATTATCTGCAGATAAACCTTTAAAGTTAAACACTCCATCTTTTGCCACTGTTTTTTGACCCAGTATATTATTACCTGCCCAGATTTCAACTATCCAACCAGCAGGTAGATTACCAATCAGACTGCCTACCTCTCCACTTATGTTAACCTTACCTGGAATACCACCTATCTGTATTCGACAGTCTTCTTTTCCTGTACTTCCTGAAAGTTCTTTATCAATAGGATTACTGGTATCTTCAGCCCTTGCTACTGCTGTATATTCCGCTTGATTTTCTATTATTGTATTTTCTTCTGTATCTTCAGGAATTTTTGCCTGATACTTAATCTTAACTGTCTCACCTGCTTCGATTAGACCATAATCTATCCCATCAAGAAGTTTAGACTTGCCTTCTGCATTATCAACCAGGAACATTCCATCCATTTGAGTACTCTCTGCAATATATTCTAAGGTATCTGGAATTTGATTTGTTATATTTAGTTCTGTTGCTGGCGCATTACCTTTATTTCCTATATTAATTGTGTACTCTATTACATCTCCTGGGTTAATATCTCCACCATTAATGTCTTTAAGTTTCATTACAGACCTTAATAACGGGTATTTACCTACAACAATTTCGTTTGCTTGATCACCATTACTATCATCTCCATCGTCATCGGTCTTTTCATCAGGTGTATTTTCTGATGAAACAGTACCCTGGCTGGTAATTACAGTTACATCAACATTTTCAACTTCTTCATCAACCTTAGCTTCAAATGAAACTAAAATCTTGGCACCTGGAGATAGAACACCTATATCTACTATTAACTCCCCATCTTCTGTTATGGTATATAGTATTTCAGACTGAGCCTTATTATTCATAACATTTACATTGTTCTGTTCTACAACTTCTATCATTATACTATCAGGAATCAAAGTGGTATTTTTAGGTATTCGATCACTTAAGCTAACTCCATTAGCATCCCTTGAACCAAGATTAGTAATTAGGGTATTACACTGTAGTTCATCTCCAGCCTCTACATCACCACCATTTTTATCAACTACTTCTCTGACAGCATCAAGGATTGCCGAATCTCCAACCAGACTGAAAGTGGCATCAGCACTTACTTCAGTATCAGGATCATCACTTAATACAGGTACTATCAAATCTCCATTTTCTCCTGTACCATAAAGTTCAACCTGATTACTAATTACTGTTCCAATAACTACTTCTGTTACTACCTTTGTTTGATATATTATTGTAACATGATCTACACTACCCTGATTAATAATCCCATCTTCTGCCCCAGAGCTATTTACAGCATAACCTTTGAGCAGTGGACAATCTCCATTATCATCAGCAATCACTTCACCATTTAATCTCGTTGAACCACTTACATAACTTGTATTTGATGGTATTTGAGCAAACACTTCTGCATTTGTTAAATTAGCTATACCCGTATTTCTTATCTCTATGTGATAGGTAATTATTTCACCTGCTGCCAGAGTATCGCCTTTTTCATAGGAATCATACATAACAACTTCCATTTCAGGTCTTGCTATTGTTGTGAACTCCCAGCTTGTCTTATCATTAAACCCAGGATATTTATTGCCAGCATTATCATTGAATGCTGTATTATTTATTTGAACATAATATCCAGTATTGCCGTTAAAACTCTTAGCGGGATCTATTGTAATGGTATTTGTTCCACCACCACTTACTTGCTTACCGTTAACCTCTATTGTTTCTACTAAACTATCGTCATCTGTTTTCTTAATTATGATACTACCTGAACCTAGCTGTACTTCTTCATTAAATGTTAATTGTAAATTATCATTTACCCCAACATCAGTCTTGCCTGTTGCTGGACTAAAATTAGTTATATAAGATATTAGTGTGTCTTTCTCTACTGTATCTATTACTTCAGTTCCAGCGTTTCCTGCGTCATCTGTTAGAGTTACACTTAATGTTAACTCTCCATCATCTAAACTGCTTACATCTATACCGCTTATCTGCTCTGCTGCTGTATTTATTGTACCACTTCCTGTTACTGCTGATGTCTCTCCATTTGTATCATCTATACTATAATTATATATTGATTCTATTTCGGCTTCTCTAAATGTAAAAGACATTACTTTCTGGTTACTCTCATTTATCACACTCTGATCTATGCTTACACTATACCCTGCTGGATATGTTTCATCAAAGGTTACTCTACTTCCATCGGTTGTCTTTATCACCTCTGACCCAATATTTCCAGCTAAATCTTCACAATCTATTTTAAACTCTACCTCTCCTACTGGATCTCCACTCTGCTTAATATATTCTGCCTGCCAGGTTGTGGCATCTCCATCACTATCATCTACAATTGTTGCAACATTACCAGCTATAGTTACTACAGGTTCTTTTATCTCTTCACTGGCTGTAATATTTAAGCTTACTGTATCACCTACTGTTGCCTGTGTGCTATCTGCATTATTTGAGCTAATCGTTACTTCTGTTAATGTTGGTGCTACTGTATCCTTCTTAACTGTATCTGTTGCTTCATTACCTGTATTTCCAGCCGTATCTGTTAGAGTTACACTTAATGTCAACTCTCCATCATCTAAACTACTTACATCTATATTACTTATCTGCTCTGCTGCTGTATTTATTGTTCCACTTCCTGTTATTGCTGATGTCTCTCCATTTGTATCATTTATACTGTAATTATATGTTGCTTCTTGTTCTGCATTAGCAAATGTAAATGATATTGCAGACTTGTTACTGTCATTCACCACACTCTGGTCTATATTTGCACTATATCCACTTGGAGGTGTTGTGTCTAATAATGCCGTATCTGTTACTGCACTCGCTTGCTTTCCAACACTATCTGTCAAAATTACGCTTAAGGTCAGTGTACCATCATTTAATCCACTTACATCTATACCTGATATTGTTTGTCCCGCTGATAATACCGTACCACTGCCTGTTATATCTGTTCCACCTTCACTACTAGTTATGGTATAATCATACTTAGTATTTACTTCTGCATTAGTAAATGTAAATGATACTGAATCCTTTTCGCTATTATTTATTATCTCGTCATCAAAACTTACACTATGTCCACCTGGTGGAGTTTCACTTGCCCCGATATTTGGCATATCATCTTCAAATATCAGCTGCGTATTATTACTAGCTGAATAAGTATATCCATAATCATCAGTGGCTAATTCAGCAGCCTTAATTTTCAATTTAAGATCAGTATAATCATTAACAAAATCTGTACCATCAAATGCTAGATTGACTCTACATTCATTATCATCTATATAATCTACACTTTCAATACTTACTCCATTCGGAACATTCTCCAGGACAAAGTTGGCAGGATCTAAACTACCGTCAGCAAAAGTTGTTGGATAAATCTCTAGATCAATAGTAGCATTATCCAACTCGGCTTCAGTCATTCCACTACTATCTGTCACAAAACCAGCAGGTACCCATACCTCATAATAATAATGTCTGCCAAGTTGACCTAACTTAATAGCATTGTTAGTATCACTATCATAAAAAGGACAATGGTTAAGATACAGCAGATACCCGTTTATCAGAGTAGTTAAACCGGATAACGGACGTATATCTCTTACATCATTATATTGCAAAACTAACTTCTCTAAAGATGTTAACTCTGACAATGGACTTATATCACTAATATTATTATTATCTAATTCTAAGGAAATTAGACAATTTAAACTTGCTAAAGGTGTTATATCACTTATGTTGTTTTTACCTAAACAAAGTTCATTTAAAGCTGTAAGATTAGATAAAGGGGTTGTATCCTTTACATGATTATTATATAAATATAATTTTGTCAAAGAAGTTAAATCTTTTAGTGGAGCTATGTCACTTATATTATTAGTACATAGATTTACTTCGGTTAAGTTAAGTAAATTTTTCAAAGGATTTAAATCACTTATATTATTCGTGCTTAAATGTAAATATTTCAAAGATGTTAAGCCAGATAAAGGCGTTATATCGCTTATATTATTCTCAGGCAAAAATAAGTGTTCTAAAGAAGTTAACCCCGATAATGGATTTAAATTGCTTATTTCATTAAGATATACCTCTAGTTTTATTAAAGAAGTTAAATTTGATAAAGGCGTTAGATCACTTATTTCATTCCAATTTAAATATAATTCTTTTAAAAAATATAACTCTGATAAAGGATTTAAATCACTTATATTGTTTTCATTTAAATTTAACACTTCCAAAGATTTTAAGTCTGATAACGGCTTTAAATCACTTATTTGATTAGCAGCTAAATATAAATTATTTAAAGATGTTAAATTAGCCAGAGGACTTAAATTACTTATCTTATTTAATCTAATCATTAAGAATTCTAAAGATGATAAATATGATAATGGTGTTATGTCACTTATTTGATTTGCCGATAACTTTAGATACTCTAAAGATGCTAATCCTGATAATGAACTTATATCACTTATATTATTATACTCCAAATTTAGCTCAGTTAAAGTTGTTAATCCTGATAATGGGCTTATATCACTTATTTGGTTTTCAGCCAAGTATAACCCAGTTAAAGATGTAAAATATTCCAAACCAGTTATATCCCTAATTCTTCTCCTCGAAAAATCCCAAGATATTACACTTTTTGCTTCACTAACACTGATCTCTCCATCACCATTATCATCAATAACTTTATTATTTATATATTTATCAATTAAAGCGTTCTTAAAATTTTCATCAGGAAAATCTATCACAGTTGTGAACTTCCAGCTTATTTTATCTGTTATTCCAGCATAATAGTTGCCCTTCACATCCTTAAAGCATGTTTCATCTATTTGCAGATAATATTCTGTTCCTCCAGCAAGAGTTGTAACTAGGTCTATGATTATTGCTTTTGTTCCACTACCTGTTAGCTGTCCTGTTGTTACATCTATTCTTTCTACTAGACTATTATCAGAAGCTTGATATAGACTAATATTTCCTATTCCTATAATTACATTTTCATCAAAAGTAATTGCTAAATTAATATCATATCCTAAATTATCATTTCCATTTGTTGGACTCAAACTACTTACACCTGGTGCAGTATTATCATTTATTAAAATGGCTTCAAGAGTTTTCCCTCCCGTTGAATCTACATACTCATCTACAGTACAACTCACAGTAAGATTGATGGTATTAAGATTATATCCACCTGTTGAATTACCACTAAGTTCTATCTCTACTGAAGTATCATCTATTCTTGTCATACTTCCTTTAGCAATACCATTAGGTAAATTACTTATTGTCCAGTTATCAGAATTAATATTTTTTGTAAACTGTCCTCCATATATTTTTACCGTTAGTATTTCCCCGTTTTCCTGACCTTCTTTTATATCTCCATCATGATTAACAGCAATTAATTCATTATCATCAACAATATCCAAAGGGATATCATCTTTAAAAGTCAACTCTAAACTGCTGTCAGTTAATTCTACTCCTTTAATTGTTATTTTTAAATTACCGTCAATATCAGAACCATCATGTGAAAAATACAACCTAGCATGTTTACTATCAATATATTCTACTCTATCAATAGTTAAAGAAGAAGGGACAGCTTCTAATATAAAATTTTCTTTATTCAGATTACTATCAGCAAAGGTTGTAGGATATAACTCCAGTTCAAGACTGGCTCCATCTAACTCTGCTTCACTCACCTTACTACTATTTACAACAAAACCAGCAGGTACCCATACCTTATAAGTAGCAAAATAACCTTGGAGCTCACCTAAATAAACAGCATTGTTAACTGTATCGTCATAAATAGAATTATTATTTATCAAAGCTAATAAAGATAACTTTGGTAATTTTAATAATGGACTTATATCACTTATATTATTATCCATTAAATTTAAACTTGTTAAAGATGTAAAGTATTCTAAACCAGTTATATCACTAATATTCCCTCCATATAAACTCATTAAAGATGTTACTGCTTCTGCTTCACTTACACTAATCTCTCCATCTCCATTAGAATCTACACCTGAATTTAGTAACGCCTGTTTTAAATAATTATCAGGGAAATCTATTATATTATCAGCATATACTTTATAATTAGTTCCAAAACTAAAACTTATCAAAATACCTATAAATATAATTAACAACAATAACTTGTTTTCATTTTTTTCAAACATATTTAATCTCCTTTCTGATTAAGCATTCTATTCTTACTACCAGGCTTTAATCAAGTTAACAAAAAATCCTTTAGCCTCATAATCTAAATCGGTCAAATCATCATTAAAATCAGTAAAGTTATAACCTAAACCCAATTTCATATTCTTAGGAAAATCTTTATATACTCCTAGCAAAAATCCACTCTTTTTATCTTCTGCCAATTTGTTGGCTAAGATTCGGTATTCAGTAAATAATTCAATATCATATCTCCACTTATATTTAAGCCTGTTAATCCAGAGATAGGTCTCACTGGTAATCCAATTTTCATTTTCTGTAGTTAACTTAACATCACCCTTCTTATAAGCCAACTTTTCGGCTAACTGCCACTTTGCTGTTAAATCATAAATACCTTCTATAGCAAATACTTGGGCCTTTTCAACTGGATAATTATCAGTTTCATCTTCGTCATCTACAGAAGTTATCTCCTCCAGATAGGTATATTTACCGATCAAATTAAGTCTATCCAGTTCAATAGGACGATAGGCAGCACCGATAGTCCCTTTGATATATTTTTCTTCTTCTACCTCATTTTCTTTGAAATATTCGGCTTCAGATAAGAGAGTAAATTCTTCATTATACTGCCAGGATAAATCTCCTGTCAAAATAAACTGCTCCAAATCTTTATTACCACTATCTGTTCGACATTCCATTCTATTAGCATATTTTATATCTTGACCATTATAATAGGAACCAAAGCTAATTATGTTTCTATCAATAGTACTATCATTCTCTTTATTAACTTTACTCTTACTAAAATCAAAAGTAAACAACCAATTATCAAGTGGAGAATAATCAACCCCTAATACATTACTCTCCTGTGTCCCTTTATTACTATCATCTGTTCTATGCTCACCATAGACTTCAACATCTTGATTTAGTTTTGACTTTGTTCCAATAGTAGTTTCAGTACTTGCCTCGCCTTTATCTGCAAAATTTCTCTGTATTGTAGTATAGATTTCACTATTTTCATTTAACTGATAACCAGCACCAAAAATTAAACTATCATCACTACCGACAGTTCCTTCTACATTGAAAATCCATTTACCATGTCTTAGTTTACGACCAAGCTTTGTTAAGTCATTTCGAGCCATATTCTTTTTACTTATTGTAAACTGCTGACTACCATAAATATTTTTGTTTTCATCTAACTGATAATCAAAACCTATAGCGCAAGTTATATTATTTTTTTCTTCAGTACTCTTTACTTTTTTATACCTTATTTCTCCCTCTAAATCTAACTTATCATTATACTTATTATTAAGGTTCAAACCAATTATGAAAGTATCTTCTGCATTTCTTTCTTTTTTGTCATAACTTAACCGTGTTGTTACATCCTCTATCTTTCCTAATAAACTGAATCCATAGTTAATCTCATCTTCACTGACAATCTTACTCCCACTAGAAAAACCCTCTTCTGTCAAACTATAATAACCGGCAAACTTTCCATTCTCTATTCCGGTTATTTCCTGTTCTAATTCCAGATTCCAGGCTGAAGAAGAGTTATCAGCATCAGTTAAAGCTACTTCATTATAAGTTAATCCTCCATCATAGGAGATATAATTCCCTGACATAATATTCTCTGATTTAGCCCAAGCGACTTTAAAATTCGTCTTCTTTAAAGGACTATAGTCTAAGTTAAAACCATAAATTTGATAAGTTGCCCCATCATTATACTGCTCATGAATATAAGTTCCACTTATATAAGCTTTATCTGATACTACATAAGCAGTTTCCAGACCATAACCATCATTATCATTCTTTTGATGATCATAGTTATAATCATACTCTGCAATTAGATAATAACTGTCATTGCCTTCTTCATCCTGAATTAAATCATTATCACTATGTAAATCTACTTTGCTTTTAAGAATAATTCGACCCTGCAAATAATTTAATTCATAATCCTGATCAACTACCAAATCAATAGTTTTTAGGACTCGATTAGTAGTTGCATCCCTTAGTTCTAATTTTAAATTTTCAGTTCCAATAACCAGATCATCATGTTTTAGATAGTAAAGCATTCCTCCAGTAACTTCCATTACATCCCTGGAATGAAGACTAAAAGGTTTGTGCCAGAAAACATTAACTGAACCCTTCTCCTGATAAACTGCATTAAATCCATAACATAACCTATTAAAAGAGATTAACTCATTACTATCAAAATCAACTTTATAATTTCCCCATAAAGCTTTAAATTCTTCACTTTCTAAGCAAAGATAAAGTTTTCCTACAGTATGTACATCTGAAGTTATCGTTGAACTATCACCATAAATAGGATAATATTTTTCCGGGTCTAATTTTTCAAATGGAGTATTTATTTTACACTCCCCAAGACTGCTAAATAACTCATCAAGTTTCTTTTCTTCTGTATCTAGCCAGGCAGTTAGCAGATACTTACCTTTTATTTTCCCTTTAAGATAAAAAGTCAAACGTCCTTTATTAACTTTTTCTTCAAAATCTTCAACCCCATCAATTACTTCTAGATTACCTTCCAATTTATTTGAACCAAAATATAATTCTGTTAATCCTATAAGGAAGTAATCATCAAATATTTTTTCTGGATCATTCTCTACCTGATTCCCATCACTTGAGCTTGCTAGAACTATTGGATTAAGTATTAATAGAAACACCCCTAGAATAAGACAAACAAAATACCCAACTCTTTTTTTATTATTCACATTGCATTCCCCCTTACCTATTCCAGGTTTCAATAATATATATTTTTTTAGTTTTTTCAATATTATCCCCCCATTTTCGACATAGTACTATAGTACTATTATAAAATATTAATCTAAACAGATTCTAAACAATTAAAAAAAATAAACTACAAAATAAGGAGTGGGTTCTCCCCGCTCCATTTCAGCACCTTCTGGTAATGTTGAAGTATCTAATTTTAATTGTTACTATAAATCTATCTGCGGTTCAACTCCAAACTCCTCTTGCAATCTCGCTTTTAACTTTTCATATTCCCGTCTAGCTGCTACTTCATCCCCTAGCAGCTTATATATTTCAATCAACTTCTTATGAGCTCTAACATCCAGAAAAACTTCTTTTATTACCCGCTTTAATAACCCTATAACCTTTTCATACTCTTTTTCTGTTACATAATAATCAGCCGCTTTAGTAAGTGAAGTTTTAAATTTTTCTTTTAACTCAGCACGAAGACCATAAGCCCAATGATAACCTTTAGATATCAGATATTCTTCCTGATATAAATCAATTATCCTTTCTACCTTATTAATATGTACCTTAACATCTTCTTTAACCTTATCTACTAGTTTTTCAAATTCAAGTACATCCCAGTTAACTTGCTTCATATTCAAGCTATAAAACCCTTGTTTACTATTGATAATCTGCCCAAACCCCATATTCTTAAACATCTTTCGCAAGCTATACACTGTAGTATATAAGATATCTACTGCTTTTTCAGGGTCTTTATTGCCCCATAAAACCTCAGCAATTTTATCCCTGTCCACAAAATCTCCCTGATGATGCAATAAATATAAAAAAAGCTCTTGGGTTTTAGCAGTACGCCACTCTAATCTTATTTCTTCGCCTTGATAAAAAACCCTAAAATTTCCTAAAGAGGACACTCTTAACTTGGAATCTCTATTATTAACAACCTTTCTTTTAGCAATCAAACGGGACATAGTCTTCTGGAACCGCTCTTCATTAAATGGCTTCAATAAATAATCAAGGGCATTTAGCTCAAAGGCTTTGACAGCATAACTCTCATAAGCAGTAACAAAAATAATATCTATCCTGTCATCAATCTCCAAAACTCTCTCTGCTAACTGTAACCCATTACAGCCCGGCATTTCAATATCTAAAAATAATACCTCAGGACTTACTTTATTTTCTTTAATATCAGTTATAAAGCTGTGAACCTGGGTATAGCCACCCACTAAATTCAATTCTTTCGCTTGAACTACAAACTCTTTCATTCGCTCTAAAGCATGAAACTCATCATCAATTACTACTGTGTCTAACATACTCCCCCTCCTATCTTACCCTTTTCAAATACAACCTTATCACCTTAAATCTCTTTTTCGTATAAGACATAATTTTTCTGCTGTTTCTTTGCTTTATACATAGCATAATCTGCTTTTTTAATAAGTTCTTCTAATTGTCTACCATCTTCAGGATAAATACTAATTCCTACACTCACACTTATAAAAAATTTATTATTTTCTATTATAAACGGCTTTTTAAATACATCAATAACCTTTTCAGCTACTTTAATAACGTCCTCTTTAGAACTAATCTCAGTAGCCGCTACAGTAAACTCATCTCCTCCCAATCTTGAAATATTATCACTCTCTTGTAAACTATCTTTTAGTCTATAGGCTATCTCTTCAAGTAGTTTATCACCTATATCATGGCCAAAATGATCATTAACTTCTTTAAAATTATCAATATCTAAAAATAAAACAGCTAATTTATCATTATTTTTCTCCGCAGCTGCCAACAATTTGTCAAATGCTTCTACAAATGATTTCCTATTTGGTAGTCCTGTCAACTGGTCATGATAAGCCATATACTCAAACTTTTTTAATAAGTAGATTACTATTAAAATAAATACTACAAAGACTACTACCATAATTAAGGCATTAATTAAAAATAAACTTCTATGCTTATTTATTTCCTCAAGCATAATCTGATTATTATAACTAATACCAACAAC
This sequence comes from Halanaerobiales bacterium, assembly GCA_030627905.1. GTDB lineage: Bacteria > Bacillota > Halanaerobiia > DY22613 > DY22613 > JAGMES01. Next base: position 12,867 of record DAOVRZ010000041.1, on the reverse strand, counting down.
GTAAGAATTCCACCATCTGTCCTCAACATTTTGTTCAGAAACTAAAGCCGGAAAGTATTTAGAAATACAAACAGATTTTTCTGATTGATCTATAGCTATCTGTGGTTGATTAGACAAAAAAGCTTGCCTAACAAATCTTTTTTCAGCTTCAGAAATATCGGTATTAATATATGGTTTTTTGGTATTGCACAGCTTACCTACTGCTTTGGTATTCGGATTAATCTTATAAAATGAAATTTCTTCCACGATTTTATACTTTTTTGTTATATCAACTGCCTCAGAAAAAATATCTAAACTTTTGAGGGCAGGATACTTTTGCTTGATGTCAATGCTTAACTCTAACAAATACTTATGATCTGGAGTAGGCATATAACTACATTTCTTTAATTCTGGCGTATTTATTCCTATATCCAGTCGATCAACTACAAATGAATTCCCCTGTAAACGTTTCTTTAATATTTTTGAAAAACCAGAATTTCTCTTAAAATCAAGTCCCAAATCTTTTTCAAATGTTGTTTTAATAATCTCAAGATCGCGATTTATAATATAAATGTTATAACCATTAAATTCTTTTTTTAATTGCTCTAAATTCCAATCCAATACATCTTGATTATGGCGGTATTTATTCTTCAACATTAGAGAATATTCTTCCATTTCTTGATTTAGCTGTTTTTCAGCAATTTTATAAGCATCATTAATATAATTAACAGTATTTAAAATGTTATTTTCTACCAATTCTTGACGACCATTATACTTAGCTTCGATTATTTCTGTAGTATTTTTGTAATTAATAAAAAAAATAAATATCATAGTTATAAATAGTAAAACTATAATAACATACTGAAATTTTTTAAAGAATTTTTTCAACGGTCTAACTCCTTTTTGTTATAAAATTATTTTTAGGTATTTTGAACTCTACAATAGTTCCTTGACCTTTAGTACTATTTATTCTTAAATCTTCATTATAAAGCTTCTTTAATCTCTTATTTATATTTTTAAATCCCACTCTCTTACGCTTATTATCATCGCTTGTTGTAAATAAATTAGCCAACTCTTCTTCTGTCATTCCTACTCCATCATCCACAACTCTAATTACAAAATAATCTTCCTTCCTTTTTATATTAATTTCTATAGTTCCTCCTATTTCCCTTTTTAAAATACCATGTTTAATTGCATTTTCAACAATAGGCTGTAACATTAACGGTGGGACTCCAAAAACTAGACCTTCTTCGATATTATATTTTACTTTTATTTTGTCTTTAAACCTAGCCTGCTGAATATTTACATAAAAATCAACTAACTCCAACTCTTTTTTAATAGATACAATTTGATTTAAACTTTCAAAGTCAAAGCTATAGCGCAGATAACTGGCTAAATCAATAATTAAATCACTAGCCTGCTTAGGATTATTCTTACATAAAAAAGCAATTGCATTTAATGTATTATATAAAAAATGAGGTTTAATCTGTGCCCGAAGAAAATCTTGTTCCCGCTTAACACTCTCTTCAACTCTCTCTTTTAAGGTAATTAAAGTTCTAACTCTTGCTTTTAATTCACTTATCTCAAAAGGTTTCTTAATAAAATCATTAATTCCCACCTCAAATCCCCTAATTAAATCTTCTGGATTACTCCGAGAAACCATCATCAACACTGGTAAATCAAAAATTGTAAACCGCTGGCGAATCTGTTTACAGAGCTCAAGAGCAGATTTATTAAGAGCAAATAAATTTAAAATCACCATCACTACGTTATTATTTAATTTCTCTACTGCTTTTTTTCTATTCTCTATGATCTGTATAGAATAATTTTTCAATATCAAAAGATCCTTTAATGAACTAAGATTACTAGATTTATTACCAATTATTAAGATAGACTTTTGCTGCTGAGGTGATCTATCTACAGGCTCAACTATATCTTTTTCCATCTCATTAGCTGTAGTTATCTGGTCATTATCCTTATCTAACTCATAAAAGTCAGTATATTCCTCTCTGGGTAGAATAACACTTATAGAGAGTAATTTATTAGCAGTCTTTTTTATCTTTAACTCCCCTCCCTGCAACTTTATTAACTTCATGGTTACATTCTGCTTGATATCAATTTTATCTAATATGAATTTCCTATCATCATTCCATCCAGAATTATCATTTTGATATCTAAAAAGAATATTATCTGCTGTAATTTCTAATATAATTTCAATTTTATCATCCTTTTTCACCGCTGAAAAGAATATCATTCCTTTTTCGGTAAATCTACATACATCATCTAATAGATTATAAATCACCTGAATTAACCGACTTTTATCAGCTCTAACTATAAAACTTTTTTGCTTAATATTATTATAGAAATTAATATCTTTATTACCCACAAATGGTTTAAAAAACTTTATTGTATATTCTATAATTTCATAAACTTCCAACTTCTCTTTATTCAAATCAATATCTCCCTGCTTGATATTCGAATAATCAATAAAATTATTAATCATATAATTTAATCCTTTTCCCGTACTAATTATTGCCGCTAAATCTTCAATTAAACTATCCTGTAAAAAAGAAGAATAATTGTAGATAATAGATTCTGCAGAAGAAATAATCGTATTTAAAGGCAGTTTAAACTCTTTAGAAGTGCTGGCAATAAATTCATCCTTAAATTTATCCATCTGGACTAAAGTAGTATTCTTTTCTTTCAACTGTTCCGACATAAATTCTATTCTGGAAAATGCCGACATAAATCGCTTTGAAAGAATAAAGGATTGAAACAATACAAAAACAAATAAACCCAGATGAAAGTAATAACCGGTATTAATTATACGGCTGGAATAAAGTAGATCATTAATTATAAATATAAATAAAAAGCTAAAACCTATCAAAAGCAATAAAGCTCCTTCCTTCCCTCTAATTACAGCTAGAACTATACTATATAGGCAGTAACAACTAAAAAATAATGTAATAAGTTCATAAGGTAATGTAAAAGAAGAAATTTCTGTAGGAACTAATATCACAAATAGATAAAAACTAACTCCTAAAATTTGACTGCCAGTTAATACTTTTTTAGAAAATTCCCTTGGGTATAAACTGGCTATAAACAAACAAAAAACTGGAACTGCTAAGTAATAACTTAATAACATCTTATAAATAACACCATAAGAAAGGTTAAAAAACTCTACCAGATAAGCTTCTCCAGTAACTGCCAACCTAATATTAACTATTAAACAAAACAAACTAAAATATAATGGCGAAGAATCTTTAGGGCGAAAAATAAACAGCCCTAAATGATAAAAAGACATAATTAATAAAGCTCCAAATAATAACATATCAAAGACTATTCTTCCTTCTCTTGCAGTTCTAATCTGTTCTTCTAGCCCCAACAGTGTACTACCCGCTAACCCACTTTTATAATGATAATAGTTTGAAGCCTGAACAACAATTTCTACCTTTGGCTTTTCAGGTTTAAAATTAATAATTTCCGGAACCCATCCCGGAATCATTTCTGCTTTGTTTTTACCTGGTTTACCTTCTGTTAATACTAATTTATCATTAATCCAAATCCTTAAAGCTGTTCCCGAAGTACGTGAAAACTTCAAGGCAAGATTTTTATTAAAACCTTCCTTCAATTTAAGAATAACCCGGTAAGTAAAATATCCCTTCCCACTTATCTCTTTGTCCTCAGCTTGATAGTTATTAACTATATCAGGTACTACAAAAAAGAAATCTTTTTGCGGCAACGGTTCTGCAGAAAAATCCTGTGGTGTTAATAATTTCTGCCAATAAAATTCCCACTCTCCTTCTAAATTAACAATTCCATCGCGGGCAAAATCCCAATCTGATAAATCTAAAACCCCCTTTTCAACAACTGGTACGTCTTTAATAGATTTTTTATGATTTTCTGAAGTTATTAATAAAACAGAAATTAATAATAAGCAAATTAAAATAAAAATTAGTAACTTACTTTTACCTAGCTTTTCAGGAGATTTATCCCTTAAAACTGAATTCATCTTTACAGCTCCTAATCTAAAATAAAATTTAAGATGAATAATTATTTTCAACACTCGTTTATGTTTCTAATAAATATACCTTACAATTTCTTATTTGAAAAAGCATATTATAATATTACTATAAAAACAACAAATTACCTGCACAATCGTGCCATATTTTTGTTTTATTAAAAAAACCAGTTGCTTCTAAAGAGCAACTGGTTAGCTAAGTTCCTTCTACTATTGTTTATTTGTTCTTGTAAGACGGAAACCAACAGAATTGCTAGAATCCCCACCAGATGGATCACGATAAAACTGAACCCCTACTTCACAGTAACCAGTACCTCCGCCCCAACTACCACCACGAATTGCATAGGAACTACCATATACAAGAGTATTAGTCCACTCAGATACATTTCCACTCATATCATATATGCCAAGCTCATTAGCTGCTTTCAGTCCTCCTTGATGGGGTTTACAGTAACCATTGTCCAAAGAATTCATTATAGTCCAGGCTACATCATCTAAAGTATCGCTACCAGCATAAGTTGTTGCATCTCCATTAGCTCCACCACGAGCTGCGTACTCCCATTCATTTTCTGATGGTAATCTATAGCCTTCTAAACTTGATTTATCCGAACTTATTAATTCCCAACTATTCAAATCATAAGCTGGTATTAATCCTTCCTGTTCACTTAACCAATTGCAATATGCTACTGCTCCATACCATGTTACGAATATCACTGGACAATTTTCATTAGCTGCTATATTACTACCTACAAAACTAAAGCTAGTTCCATCATGGGCTATTCCACAATCACTATTATCTATATTTATTACTGTCTTACCTTGATAAGTACCGTCTGATGACACTGCCGCGTCATTTAAAAACTCAATAAACTCTGCATGAGTTACTTCGTATTTACCAATCTTTATATCATGATCAAGTGTTATACTTCCATTATCCGCTGATGTTGTTCCTAATGGAACGATTACCATTTCAACTGAAGAAGAACTACTATTACTAATTGTAATTTCAGTAAAATTACTAAAATCACTTGAATAACCGTCATTGTTATAAGCTCTTATCCAGTAGTAGTATGTCTCTCCTGGTATTATTGTAGTATCATTATAGGTTGTTCCTGTAACTAAATCCTGATTAAGAATATCTTTAATTCCAGATTGATTCTTACTGCGATATATCAGATATCCTGCGATATTTGCTTCAGAATTTGCTGTCCAACTCAAATCAACACTCCCGTTATTTTCTGTAGCACTTAATCCTGTTGGGTCAGCAGGAGTTAAATGTATATTAATCGCAATATTTATTTCTCCTGTTTCAGTATTAAAAGTAACTGTACCGCTATTTTCCCTACCAGGTAAAACATTAAATGTTCCTATTCCTGAAATTGTTTCATTAGAATTGGATAAATTGATTTTAATATCCCATGTTCCTGCTTGAAGATCGATAAAAGTAACTGAGCCTACCTCACCATTAATTGTTAAACTTTTTGTTACATTACTTCCACCGAAATGATTAAGTAAAATTGCTTCCCCTGAAGTATAACCAGTAGGAATATTTATACTTAAAGTAAGATTTCCCTTTAATAGATACAGTTCTACCGCAGATGTTGTAGTAGCATCTTTCATTACAGTAGCAATACTATTACCACCATAACAATCATACCCATAAGTATCTACAGCAGTTACTTCTACTGTCCAATTTCCAACTTCTAAATTATTAAAGATTACTGCAGTTTCAGTAGCGTCTATTTCCTGAGATTTCGTTACATTTTCTTTACTGATAGTGAATTTATACTTAGCAATAGTAATATCATCTGAAACTGATTGAAGCATAGGACTATTAGAATTATTAATCACTACCTTCAATATCCCTTTGTTATTTTTCTCTACTTCTAATTCTGTTGCTTTATGGCCACATCCGGTTAACATTAAGCCTAAGATTAAAACTAAGCCAATAACAATCACTTTGTTATTAAATTTTAACATTTTCTCAATTCTCCTTTATAATTTTAATTTTGGCTTTTTTAAAAACTGAGTATTATTTACGTTATATTCCCCCTTTTTAATTATTAAAAATTAGCTCCCCCGATTCGACATAACACTAGTACTATTATAAAATATTAATCTGAACAAGTTCTGAACAATTACATAATTAATAAAAAACGGAATAGGCTATTTTTTCACCTATTCCGCAAAAATTATATTGTTATTAGATTCTTTTATTAGATGGAATATTGCTATTTTCATTTATTTTTTTAAGAACTTTCAGAAAGAATAGCAAAATATTTAAAAATTAACAACATACTTATTTTTTATCTTCCTTAAATTAAATATCATATCTATAAGCATACACAACATATTTAAACACTTCTTCAAACCCCACTTGTTTATAAACAACCTCTCCCATCTCAGTTGCCTGCAATATTGCATATTCATAACCTTCTTTTTTTGCTTCTAAAATCGGCATTTTCGTTAATAGTTTTCCAATTCCCCTATTCCTATAGTCTGGATGAGTAGATATCAGATAAAGACCAACAGTATTATCTGAGAAAACAGACATTGAAGTTCCAACAGGCACTCCATCATAAAATGCTAAATACATTTTAAACCTATCAGTATCCTGATAAAATTCTTTGTAAAGTTTGCAAAGTCTATCTATTTGATCTGGACCACCTAGCCACCAACTTTCAACAATAAGTTTGGCCCATTCATATAATAAATCTTCATTATCAACTAACTTTATTTCAACATTTGAATCATTGCATTTTGTAGTAGGGTTTTTCATTTCACTTATCTTCAAAAACATAGCTGGAAATTCCATAATCTTTTCATAACCATTTTCCTTAAAGCTTTCAACCCATTGATTAGTCTTTTCTATCCAAACTCTGTTTGGTAGTTCTTGTTGTTTAACTTTTTCTATTAACTCATTGATTTCCCTATGATCAGAAATAAATACCTTGTAGATTAAGTTATTAGGAAAAATATCAGAGACCTGAGATTCAGCTTTTGATAAAATCCAACTATACTTCTCACTTATATAATTATCATGATTCGTACCACTGCCAACATAGTCAAAAAAACTACTGACATTCCGCTTAATAAGTAACTCTTTAGAAATCATACTATTACCTCCTCTATAAATGTATTTAAATTCATTTTATTGCTGTAGAACTTTATTTCTAACCAATACAATATTTTGAGGTTACTAAATTAATCTAGCCCTTTTCTAACCAATATTGATTAGAAAAGGGCTAGATTATTGAAAAATTCTCATTATTAAAGTCGAGATAATAAGATATATCATTTAAAATGAGGGACATCCGTAGGTAATCCGACTCTCATAAAAAATTTCGCAAAAGATTGTGAAAGATGCTCTCTATATGGAGGACAAAGTAAAACGAATTTTGTTTTTCCATTTTGCAAATCACAAGACTGTGTCATAACAATAATATCATAAATCTCTATTATACTGTCTACTATTTGCTTTTCAGTATTTTCTACAGGTATTAAAATTTCAAAATTGTTCAAAATATCACCTTGCAAAATCTGCCTTTCATTAACAACTTCATACCAAGGATACTTTTTTGCCATCTTCATAACCCCTTAATCAGTTAATCTAATATTTCTTCATACTCAGTTAAATAACTAAAATCCACTTTACCCTTGCCCTTTGAAATTACTCTAGCTTTAACTTGTTGTACTAATTTTGGTTTTAGAATTGGCAACTCAAATTCCTCAATCATTTCAAAATAATCTTCTTCAATCCCTTGATCATCTATAACCTCTTCTTCTTTAGCTTTATCATAAGCAGTACCCATAGTAAAAAATAAAGTAGAATTCAGCTCTTCATTAACCAATTCATTTCTGATGAAAAAATTTTTACTAGGATATTTCATCGTTAATTGAGGGGATACTGTAAAATATTCTGAAAAAGAATTTATCTCTACATCACAAAAACGATTAATAAACCTTAAACCGATTGTTTCTATCTTTCTATTACCTGCACTTTCTAAATATATATTAAAATAATCAAAAATAATCTTTTTAGAAACAGTCCATCCTGGATATGGCTTTAAATGGTTTACCGCAAATAAATTAGAGCCCAATTGCAATAAAGCCTTTTTATCTTCACTCAAAAAAGCAATTTGTTCAATTTGACTCTTACTCTCTTGTCCTGGAAAGATTTCTCCGTCTTTATTTTGAATACTTATTACAAAAGATTTTTTTTGCTGTTTTATTGGAAATTTTTCTTTTATTCTTTCATAAATAATTCCAGGCAAAGTCCAATCCCACTCATCATCTGCAAATTTAATTTCACAAATAGCTTCAACTAATGGTGGATTTTAAAAAACTTCTGCCATGTTCCTTCTCCCTCCTCAAAATTAAATGGTACTACACTATTTATATTTTTAATCCTCTTTATTATATTATACGTTTTTTTTTAAAAAAATCAACTCTAGCAATTTAAAATTTTTAATCTTAAAATATTATACCAAATATCTTTATATTTCTTATTTCCGGATCCAAACCACTCTATATCTCCTTTCTTTTCCATGAACCTCTTTTAAAGAAAACGGTCATAATTGCTGATTCCACAACGACTGACAATGCAATCGCAATCCATATACCATTTGTTCCCATATGAAATACTATAGCTAGAATATATGCTAACGGCAATTTAACTACAACATTAGCTATAACCGATGAAAGCATAGGTGGAAATGTATCTCCTGCACCCTGAAATACTCCACCATAAACTGTTGAAAAACCAACAAAAATCACTCCTGAGTATACTATTCTTAAGCATAGTACACCAATTTTAATTACCTCTGGATTTTTTGTAAAGAACATAATGATATACTTTGGAAAAATAAAGTATGGTATCATAAAAATAAGCATATTGATGATTGCTAGTTTCAAACCATCAGAGATTACTGTATCAGCACTATCAATATCTTTTCTTCCAAAACTTTGTCCTACCATTATTGAAACTGCTACAGAAAGTCCACTTAGAAAAATAAAAGTATAATTAAACAATTGACCCCCTGCTCCAAAAGCTGCTATGGCTTCTGCATATCCTACCCTGCTAACTAATCTATACATAAGCATTCCTGTGATAGGTCTTGCAACTTGCTGTAAACATGCCCAAAAACCAATTCTTAATATACGGATTGCTATTGCTATTTCAAGTTTTAAATGAATTAAAAATTCCTTTATACTTTCACCATACGCTTTTTTTATCAACATATATGTAATTAATATGAAAATAGCAATATTCGATACAACAGTAGCTATTGCCGCTCCTCTTATACCATAATTTAGTTTAAATATCAGAATCGGATCCAAAATTAAATTTACGATATTTCCAAATCCAAAAATATAAAGAGGCGTTTTTGTATCACCAAGAGCTTGAAGTATCGTTCTAATAGTAAAATTTAAGAATACAAAAATAGTTCCAAGAAATATAATCTCTAAATATTCTTTTGTCAGTTTTAAAACTTTATAATCTGGATTATACATAACTTTTATAATCCATTCTGTATTAATATAGCATATGACCCCGATTACTGCTCCAAAAATACTTGCTAAAACGATTGATACTCCAGTAAACTTTTTTATTGCTTTTTTATCATTTTCCCCATAGCTTCTTGCCACAAGCGCCAATGCTCCTGATGATACAAGGGCAGATATAACAAAAACAACCCAAAAAGCAGAAGCTCCCAAGCTTGCTGCAGCTTGTTCTATTGCACTTTCCCCTTTTCCAATCATCGAAATAAACTTTAAATCAACCGTTCCCAACAAACTCTGCAAAACCATCCCTACCATTACTGGCCAGGATAATTTTATTATTTTTCTGAAATCACCACTTAATTTTAATTTAGCTCTCTCCATATTTACCTCCATGATAAAAAATACTATAAACAAACCACTTGCTTGCACAAATATATTTCTACACATATCACAATTCACCTTCTAAAACTACAGTTTCATGCGAATTTATGAAAAATAAATTCCATGAAACTAAATAAAAAATGGGAAAACATTTAAAAATCTGCTTTCCCTTTATATCACCCAGAGCTATTATAAATTTTTTAATCCCTTATCGCATCAATAGGAGATATCTGTACTGCCCGAATAGCTGGATAAATACTTGCTATCAAACCAATAATTATTGTTCCACCTAAAGCAATTACAACTGATTTATGAGAAACTCCTGTACTCATAGCGAAATAATTTGTTGCAGGAAGTCTAATTAAAAAAATTTTTTCTATTATTAATCTTGTTGTAAAAAAGGCAAACAATATTCCTAGCAAACCACCAAATAACGAAATAAGAAACGATTCAAAAATTATTTGTCCCACAATATCTAATTTTGTCCCACCTAACGCTCGCATCTGACCTATCTCTTTACTTCTACCCATAACATTCATCAACATTAAACTTAAAACTCCTGTGAATGTCGCTACTATAGCTATAAGAGCGTAAGGACCAACAAAATTAAGAGTACCTTCAACAAATGATTTAGATAATACCAAATCTCTTTCTCTTAAATTTCTTAAATCTAGTCCTGAATAATCTATATGATTTATGTAATATATACTTTCATCTGTCAGCATTAGTTGTAGTTCCTCTTTAATCATCTCTTTGATATAATTATTACCCGCTATCCAAATTATACTATGTTTTTTATTACTTCCCACAAAAATAGAATATGGTGATATAATATGTACTTCATTACCAGGATCTAGTTCCACACTATCGGCAAAATAAACACCTATAATCTCCAATGTCTTGTAATCGCCTCTTTGATTCTTTATTGTGATGGTACTGCCCACTCCGCTATCATTCCCAAAAAGTTGTTTATTAACAACATCTGAAATAACAACCACATTTGTACCACCCCTAACATCAGCTGAGTTAAAAAAATAGCCATCTTGTAATTTTAAATTCAAAATTTTAAAAAAATCTTCATCAGTTCCCAAAATTTTATTACAAGCATAAGTCAAATCATTATATTCTAAAAATGTACTATAAACTACTTCAATAACAGCAACGCCTTTAATATCTTTACTATGTTTCAAATAATTTATCATTTCCGAAGTAAAAACTGGCTTTTGTCTCCTATCTATTGTAAATATAGCTTGATATATAGTACCTTTATCAGTATCAACGCTATCCAAAATATTATAAATAAAACTCAAAATTATAATTATTAACGCAACACCAATAGCTAATTGAAGTATAGTTAGAATAATTCGCAAAGGATCTTTTAACATTCTTTTTAAACTTATTTTTAAACTTAACACCGTAAGTTCTCCTTTTTAGTTATTTTTTATATTATCTATTATATTGACCCTCGACACCTGAAAAGATGGATATAATCCCAAAAAGATCCCTATCAATAATGAAACCAGCACGCTAATAATTACATTTTTAATAGATATAATAATTACATAATCAAAAGCTCTAAAACTCAAGATCAAAAAATAGCTCAAAAAAAAGCTTAAAGAACATCCAAAAATACTTAAAATAAAAACTTCGGTCAAATATAACTTTAAAATTTCTTTTCGATTGGCACCAAAAACTTTTAACAAGCTAATATCCTTATATCTACCCTGAAATCTAAATGCTAGCGAATTAAAAGTATTTAGAAACACAATAGCAAAAATGCAACTAGAAAAGAAAACTAATATTGTAGTTGTAAATTTAGTAATTCTTTTATAATTTAGTAATTCCATAAATTGACCATATATAGAAACAGGCTGCGCATAATTTTGTTTAAAATAATCTAATAACTGGTTTTTAAATTTAGATATCTCTACATTTTTATTTGCTTTAATACTCATTATTCTAATTTTATCAGTCTCTTTTTCAGAAATAAGCTCTGCTAAATTAAAATAAGGTAAAAAAATACCCATATTAAAATTTAAAGACTCCTGATTTTCTTTTTGAGAATGTACTATTCCAACAACCGTATAAACACTATTAAAGATAGTTAGCTCTTGCCCTACAGGGTTCTTATCCGCAAATAATCTTTCTGACAACTCATCTCCTAATACCAACACTTTATTTTTATTTATTACATCTGGTAAAATAATAAAACTTCCTTTAGTGACATCCAAATTTAGTGCCTTTTGTATATCTGGTGTAATAAAATATGTTATTGTTGTTTTATCAATATTTAAATATTTAAGGATATTAGGAAAATTAATTTTTTGAGATAACCATACAAACTCTAAACCATCCAAATTAGCACTCTTCAAATTCAAAAAATCCTGAAAAATAAAGTAGTTATCTCTTTGAGTTTCATTTTTTACTAATACTATTGGTTTCTCATAATCTTCAATGCCTTCAAAGCTAACTTGATAAATTTTCTTTTCATTCATTGAAGTTAAGTATTTATATCCTTCTAAAAATCCAAGTGAAACGCTTATAGCCGTTATACAAAGAGATATTCCAATAATAATTAATAATGACTCTACAAACTGTTTTTTTATTTGTTTAAAAACCCAATATATGTTATCTAAGACAGTCACTTTAGTACCCTCCGATACAATAGGTGAAATATTTACTTTGTTAAACAAATAGAAGACGAGTGAACTCGCCTTCTATACACAATCGACTTAAAATACATAATATATTTTGTTAATTTACCAAGCTGAATAAATATAAGTTACTACTTTATCTCTTGTTGTAGCACCTGTACTTACATTAAATTTGTAATTCTCATAACTAGTGCAGCATAGCTTAATTAAACCCTATATTTTAAAACATATATTCTAAAATATAGACATTATTTTATATGCGTAGATTTTTTTCATTAAATCAATATTTTTACATTTAGAAATAAAAAACTTTGCTTAATGTTTTTA
>DAOVRZ010000162.1:0-7575 GCA_030627905.1 Halanaerobiales bacterium | reverse complement strand
GGCCGTCATGGCTTTTACATCCGGGCACACCATGATTCGTTACCTCCTCATGTTCCAGATATGCTAGTCATCCGAATCGGCTAATTAATGACAAGAGACTTTCACTCTATTAGATTCTCAGCCTTGACGGCCGCTCCCCCGACATATTGCTCTTTTTTGGAATCAACATTACATCATACCGCCTAAAACCACTTTCCCGATTTGACCTAATTTCATAATCTTGATTCAAATAAACCATCATTCCCAGAATAAAGGCATGATAAATCTTCTCAGGTTCATCACCACTAATATCAAAATAGCTCATACTGCTTAGCACAAATTCCTGAAATAGATCACTAAAAGCTTCTACATTACCTGTAGTTAAACTATTTAACAGTATATTAACACCTTTATTTTTAATACTACCCTTAAACCAGTTCACTATAATATCCTCATATAGATAATGAACCTCTAAATTTGGAATCTTTAAATCACAATAAACTCTTCCACGCACCTTTTGTTTTTTCTCTACTCTTAAATAACCACTAAATAAGAAAAAACTCCAGATTGTGTCAGTATTGTTCTCAATCTCACTATAAACAACATTCTCAACAATCTCTTTTTGCACAGTTTGATTATTAAGTAATAACTGTAAATCCTTTTTTACATCTACACCTTGAGTAATTATTTTTCGCACTAAATCATTACCACTGGTATTAACCCAGTATAGTCCAGTTTCTCCTTTATTCTCTATATATTTGACAACTGACCAAGGGTTATAAACCATTTCTCCCCCAAAACGATAGCCATTATACCATTCTTTAATTTCCTGTTTATAGTTTGCCAGGCCGTAATACTTTAGAAAGTTTTCTACCTCATTTTCCAACATACCAAAATAACGGTTAAATTTATCACCTAACAAGCTATAAACACTCAAATTATTCAGACCTGAAAAAACACTTTCCTTTGCTACCCGTAATATCCCGGTCATAACTCCTTTTTTCAAAAATTTGTTATCCTTTAAGCCTCCACTTAATAAACTGCGCATAAAGCTTACTATCTGGTCATAATAACCCCTTAAATATCCTTCTTGAATGGGTGCATCATATTCGTCAATTAATATCATAACATTCTCATTATGATATCTTGCTAGATATCTAGACAGGTCTTTTAAAGCACTTCGATAAAATCCCTCTTCTGCTTTCATTTCCATTATATTTTTATAACATTCCTTCTCAAAGGAATTCAGTGTATCACCAATTAATAAATATTCATGACTGTTATATTCTTCTGCAAGAGCTTTTTTGATCATAAAGTAGATGGTTTCAAAATCCCCTTCTTTTGCATCCTTAAAAGTAAGAAAAATAACCGGGTATTTCCCCTGTTCTTTTATATATTTCTCATCTACTTTATTAATAGCAAGATCATTAAATAAATAACCATAATTCTCGTCTGTTTTCTCAAAAAAGTATTGAAGCATTGATAAATTTAGGGTCTTACCAAAGCGGCGTGGTCGCGGTAATAAAACAACTTCAGCATCATTTTCTAATATCTCTTTAATAAATAAACTTTTATCAACATAATAACAGTTTGTTTCTCGTAATCTTTTAAAATCACTTATTCCGATAGGCAAACTTTTTAACATATATTTAACCTCCATTCTCCTCTAGTTAAAGGATAATATAAAATAATTATTTTTTAATCAGTCGGATTTTCTCCAATATCTATTATTTACAGAATACTATCTTTTAAATTCTTTATAAATAAATATTTTCCTGCTTATTGACCTTTGTTCTAGCCAAATTTAAATCAATTTCCTTAAAGAAATTCGTTAGGATTAAATAACCAGTTCTCGTTCTCAACCAGATTTACTGCTATTTGAATAAGTTTATTGCTTATATCTTCTACTTTATCCTTTTTCGCGGCAACTTCTATCTCGTTAACTAATGAGGCAGTTTCAGGTTTTCCTTTGAGTCTGCTAATAAAAATGTCTACTAAATTGTCTTTATTTTCTTCAGATAAATTTAGCTGGAATAAAAGGTAGAAAGCCTGAGCAAAATATTGTAATGAGTTTTCGTATTTATCATTTACTCCTAAATACCAAAGAACATTATATAAGGTAGGCCATGCCTTAATTTTAGCCAAAATGGTTGCTGATTTGATATATAATTCAAAAGCTTTTTTGTATTTGTTTTCCTCTTCCAAAAGACAGGCCATGTTGCATAATGTACTGGCTTGACCCATCTTATTATTTATATTCTTATTCATCTCCAATGACTTTTCATAATGCTCCATGGCTTTTTTTACTTTTCCTTGGTTTTTATAAATAATACCCATTGAATTTAATATATTTGCCCAGCCCTCTACATCGTTTATTTCCTTGCTCAACTCCAACGATTTTTTATATAATTCCAACGCCGTCTCTACTTTTCCTTGTTTTGCATAGATACCACCTAGTAAATTTAAAGTAACTATTTGTCCCTTAACATTATCTATTTTTTCAACTATTTTTAAAGATTTTTTATATAATTTCATTGCTTTATCAAATAATCCTTGACTTTCATAAATTCTTCCCATGGCGTTTAGTGTCATTGCCTGACTACCTGAATTACCAATTTTCTCTTTTATTTCCAGTGATTCTTTATATAAGTCTAGAGCCGTTTCTAATTCTCCTTGAACCTCATGACATTTTCCAATTAAATGTAATGTAGCAGCTTGAGCCGATACAATTCTAAGTTTTTTAGAGATTTCTAATGCCTTTTCATGTAACTCCATAGCTTTCTTCACATTGCGCTGATTTAAGTACATACTCCCCATTGCATTTAATGTATTGATCTGTCCCTTTGGATAACCCTTTTTTTCAGATTTACTATATTATTATGTTTTATCCATTATTTGATTGTATTTCGTCTAATACTTTTCTAGTCCTGCGTCTACGTATTCCTCATAATCGGCATATATAACTATTATCAGTATTTCAGATAATCAGCATATCTTTCTATATACTTAATGTATTTCGTCAATATTTCCAAAAGTTCTTTATAAATTTCCTATTTTTACAGTATTCTCTTTTGTCTAAAAAAAACAATTTTATCAAAAAAATCGAATAAAGTCTTTAAATATTAGCTACAATTTAACAAAATAAATAAACTGACAAAAACAAAAATAAAAAGGTCTCTACATATTCAGAGACCTTTTTCTCAATAACTTTTTACTCTTTTGGTTTCACCATTAATTCCAATTAGCAACAAACACATACAATCCTGAAAATATTTTCCTACCGATCCACCAAAAACGACTTGATTACTCCAAAATACTCCCGAACTCCATCATTCAAAAATACAAAAAAAGGAGATTTTACCGGTAATCCATAGGCTGAAAATCCATGTCTGTTAACCAAGAATTTCGCTCGACTCATCCCAAAATATTTACATATCCAACACTATCCATATGCCTAAAAACTTTAGCAAGATAGTCCTGATCAATTTCTGGCCACTCAAACCCTATCTTTCTCAAATACTTATTCGTAATTGTAGCATCAACTCTTACCATGTATTCTCTAACAGCGGCATAGCGTTTAAAATGAACCTGGCCCATTATTACTTCTAACATTGCAGGATCTTTTCCAAGTTCTCTTATATGGTCGAAATATGTATCCATATCTTTTAAGACCTCAATAGACTTCCCTAATGTTTCTACAGTCTCCAGTATTACTGGTAAGAGTACAAACTTAGGATTCATCAAATGGAAAATCCGTCCCACTGCTTCTTTTGTCTTTGATATCTCAATAATTGCTTTACTACAATAATCTACAGGAGTAAATTCATAGTTTCCTAACATATATTCAGCAGGAATGACACCTAGTTCAATTGCCAATTTGATTTTAGTATAAAAATCATTTTCATTAATATTAATCTGGAAATGCCCATCGCTATAACGGCCTGTTAGGTTACTAACTCTGAATATTGATCCCTTTAAACCAGATTTGATTTTTTTAAGTATCAGATTTTCAGCTTCAAACTTTGTTCTGATATAATGAGTGGAAACATAGTTTTGACCGATATTGAAATCATTTTCAGTTAATACAAGATCATGTTCTTCATACAAAGAACCAGCAATGCTCGCAGTAGATATATAGTTTAGTATTAGATCAAATTTTTCTACAAAGTTTATCACTTCTTCTGTTCCTAAAACATTTACTTTTCTAAATTCCTCATATTCTCCAACAAATTTTACTAAAGCAGCAACATGAATCACTGAGTCAATATTTTTTCAAACTTTGATAAGTTATCTTTTGGATAATTAGCACTGCGAAAAACTCTTTGAATCCCTTTTAAAGCTGATTCTTTATGACGTGGCTTAGGTGAGGGAAGTCTTTTCGTACCTTTTAAATAAAATTTCGACGCTTCATCTAAAACTTTATTAGCCATCTCTTTTGCACCATCATGTTCTCCTTTCAACAGTTTCAAGTTAACTACATTTACTCCACAATAGTAATTTAGTGGGTCTTTCTCATAAGCAATTTGGTAAGCATTTATAGAGTTATCTAACTCCTCCTCTTTCCCCGTTAACTCGTACAATTCTCTGTATAATCTCCCTTCCAAGCCAGCTATTTCTGGTAAATATCTTGCCTCTCCAAATTGCCCATAAATATAATCTAAATTATCTTTAGCTTGATTATGTTCTCTCATTTCTAAAAGAACCAAAATTTTACGATGTAATAAATTTAAGTCATCTGGTAATAAAGCAAGTGCCTTTTTAGCTTCTTTCAATGCCAGTTCATACTGTTTTTCTTCTAAGAAAGTAATACTAAGGAGATTATGAACCTGTGCATCAATTGCTTTTTCACTTCCTAAAGATGCATACATTGAATCGGCTAATGTATGTAATTCTGATACCCGTCCAGAGTTTATATAATTTTCTATCCTGCGAACCCATAAAGATACAGCAGTTGGACTTGCATTTCTAGGCGGTCTATGGAGTCTAATAGAACTCAAATAAGAATCTATAATCGGTTGCCAATATTGTTTCTTAGGAGATAACCCTGCTTCTACAAGTAACCTTTCACATATTTCAATTATCTTTGTCTCTTCTTCTCCTGCATAAGATTGATATGTTGATAAAGGTCCATCAAAATCAGATAGTGGCATAGAAAAAACAATTGGTATTATCCCTCGTTCTTTATCTGTACCGCTAGCGACACCACATTCCCAAAGAATCCAAGGTCTATCAATACTTCTAGGACTAATAATCGCTAAAATATAATCAGCCTTTTCCAATTTATTATATATTGTATCTCTCCATTCACCACCAATTTTCATTCCACCAGTGGGTTTTGTATCGCTAGATAGCCAAACTTCTATTGCACCTTGAGATATATGATCCAATAAAGTTTGCCATGCCAAAGCCAAATCCTTCTCTTCATGTGAATGACTAATAAAAACTTTCACCATTATTAAATCACCTCTTTTATAAATATTAAACTATACTAAGCATTGCGGCTAACATATCCGGCACTTATCCGAAGTTCTTAAGGCAGTTTTTGCCGAAAGAATTTAGGATATGCCGTGTTATAAGCTGTTGGACGGTTTTTACGATATACACTTCAATATTCACTAATCTTAACTAATAATTTCTAATACAACTACAAATTAATATAATTTTTCTTCAATGTTACCGTTTATATTTCTAATGTGCTACATTCGAACTACCTAATTACTTCTGCCAACTCACATATCTTTCTCCACATTAATTTTAGAAATATCTAGTTGCTAAAATTGAACTCACTTATATAGATAAATTATCATAATTATGATATAATAATAGTATCTCTAATGATAAGGAGTGATAATTATGCCAATTATTCGACCCATCTCTGATCTACGAAATAATTTCAGTAAAATATCTGAAATTTGCCACAAAGAAGGAGAACCCGTATTTTTAACGAAAAATGGTCAAGGTAATATGGTCGTAATGAGTTTAGCCGCTTATGAAAAACAACGTACTCTTCTTGAATTATATCAAAAACTTGGAGAAGCTGAAACTGAAAGTAAATCTGGTGCTCCTAAGATAGCCCATAAAGACTTAATGAATAAAATGAGAGCTAAATTAAGTGAACAATAAATATCAAATTCAATATCTACCAATCGCTGAAAAAGATCTCACTGAGATACTTGAATATATCCAGATTGATAACCCCTATGCAGCTTTAAAACTACTTGATCAAATAGACGAAGCAATTTCTAAATTATAAGTTTTCCCTTTATTAGGGAGAGTACCGAAAAACTTTCACTTACAGCTCCAAGGCTATCGAATGCTCGTTGTAAACAGCTATCTTATATTTTATGTAGTTAATGATGACACAATAGAAATCAGAAGAATATTGCACGGAAAAAGAAAATATAGCTTTTTACTCTAAAACCCTGATAGCTAGTGCAGCATAGCTTCTTATTTCCTGAAACATACTATACAGAAACTGTAAACATGCCTGCATTGGGTGGTGTTACGTATGTTACTGATTGTTCGTATCTTTATTACTCCATACCTGCAGATGTTACTGCAGTAAGAGTTGGATGGAGTAACCTAATTCTAAGAACGATAGAAAATACATATACTGGCAGCAACTCATCAGTTGTGTACAAATAAAGAAATAATATCGTGTTATAATACCTAGTTCTAGTAAATTTACTAGAACTAGGTATTAGTGCCTAAAATATGGATAATCTAAATTCAAATTAAAGTTAAACTGTTCTATATGCGGCTACCTATAACGTAAAAGAAAATAGCTTTAAGAAAGGATTAAAATTATGTTTATTGAAATAAAATATAATCAAGTTAAGCAAAATCCTGTGAAAAATTTTGTTCAGCATAAAGTAAACACTTACAAAAATGAATTAACTAATGATGTTGGTATTAATTATTTAGAAACAATTATTCACAACAACATGAATATTCAAGTAGCATTATCCTACCAATATTATTTTCAAAGAGAATTTGATTCGGAAGTAGTAAGTCCAATCACACTTTCTGGAAATTTACCAATTGAAGACGCAATAAACGATTTAGCAATTATTTTTAGACGTGTAGTAGTACCATATGATGTAAATGGAACTCCTTACATTATACAACTAGAAGGAATCAATAAACTTGCGAAAAAAGCTTTTCATAATATGATTTTGACTGGTAAGGTCAATCCTATTCTATCCTATTTCTCAATAGAAAGATCATATATTGAAGATTGTAATAAAACTTCATTTTATAAATATTTTATTTCAGATGAATTAACTAAACAAAAGGAAAATGATTATAGCTTATTTTGTAATAATATGTATATTAGGCATATTCTATTAAAAAATAAACATTTTACATGTTCCTCATTTATTAATGTTTCTGGATTTAGTGTGGAAGAATTAAATAAAAGCCCATATGTCTATTATTTAAATTCATTAGTAAGTGACTGGACAGTCAAAAGTTCTTTGGAAATTTCATAAAAAAATATAACTCTTCAAGCTGATTTTGTGGTATCCTTTTAGCTAGTAAACAAAAAAGGAGATACGTCATCAGTGAAGAGTTATATTTAATATATTACCATACTCT